>JAKAZC010000082.1 GCA_021826655.1 Actinomycetes bacterium
ATGTAGACGGTGGGCTTCACCGTCTTGCCGGTCTGGCCGACCTGATGCGAGTAGGGGACCCAGCCGGCGTCCACGATGGCCCGGCTGGCCCCGGCCGCTCCGTGGAGCAGGGTGGCGAGCTGTTCGATCATGGCGTACTGCTCCTTCTCGCCCAGGCCACGACCCCCCGAGACGACGACATCGGCCTCGTCCAGTTTGGGCCCCGTGCGCGCCTCGACGTGACGGGCCACGATGCGGGCGGCATTCGCCGCACCGGTGTCGGGGGCCGGAGCGACCACGACGGTGGCACTCGCGCCTCCCGACGGCTCGGCCGGGAACGACTTGGCGCGGATGACGAAGATTCCGGGACCGTCGCCCGGGAAGCGCGCGGTGAGGATCTCGGTGCCGCCGAAGATGGCGTGCTGACTGGCCAGACCGACGTCGGACTCGGTGAGGTCGACGACGTTGGTGAGGACCGGACGGTCGAGCTTCACCGACAGGCGGCCGGCGATGTCGCGCCCGTCGTAGGAGGCGGGCAGCAGCACGGCGTCGGGTCCGGTACCGCTGGTGACGGCCCCGGCGATGGCTGCGGCGACCGGCGCGCCGGGCAAGGCACCTCCCAGGTCGCCCACGTCGTGGACGGTGGTGGCCCCGTACTCGCCGAGCGCAGCGGCGGCAGATGCGCCGTCTCCCCAGACGACGGCCTCGACCGCGTTCGCCAGGGTGCGGGCATGGCTCACCAGCTCGAGCGAGGTGGTGGTGGGGATGCCGTCGACGACTTCGGCGACAACCCAGATCTTTGCGATGGTCATGTGCGTGTTCTCCTGTACCGGCCCTAGAGGACCTTGAGCTGCTCGAGGAACTCGATCACCCGCAGGTGACCCTCGCCCTCGTCGACGACGATCTCACCGGCGGCCCGCGCATCCGCCGGGGCCACGTCGGTGATCTCCTGACGGGCGCCCGCGGCACCGACCTGGCCGGCGTCGAGGCCGAGATCGGCGACCGTGAGGTTCTCGACCGGCTTGGACTTGGCGGCCATGATCCCCTTGAAGGACGGGTAACGGGGCTCGACCACACCGGCGGTCACCGTGACGACGGCCGGGAGCGGGCACTCGACCTCGTCGTAGCCGGCCTCGGTCTGGCGCTCGACCTTGACCGAGGAACCGGTCACCTCCACCTTCTTGGCGAAGGTCACCGAAGGCAGACCGAGGAGCTCGGCGATCTGGACCGGGGTGGTCCCGGTGTAGCCGTCCGACGACTCGGTGGCGGCCAGGATCAGATCGGGTTCGGCCCGCTTGATGGCGGCGGCCAGTACCTTTGCGGTCCCGAGGGCGTCGCAGCCCGCCAGGGCCGGGTCGCTCACCAGGATGGCCTTGGCGGCGCCCATGGCCAGTGCGGTGCGGAGGCCGGAGACCTCGCCGTTCGGGGCCATGGAGACCAGGGTCACCTCGCCACCCCCGGCGGCATCGGCGAGCTGCAGAGCCATCTCGACGCCGTAGGCGTCGGAATCGTCAAGGATCAGCTTTCCGTCACGGACAAGGTTCTTCGACCCCGGATCCAGCGCCGGCGGAGCGGCGGGATCGGGGATCTGCTTTACACAGACGACGACGTTCATAGTCGTGCATTGTTGACGAAAACCGACCGGTTGGACCAATCGACGCACCGGCCCAGGTCAGGGTGCCCGGAGGCCGGGCCCCTTGGCCGCCACCGGGCACCGGCCGCCCCCCGGGTCCCGGGTCCCACCTGACCCGGCCCGGTCAGTCCAGGTCGAGGGCCTCACGGGCCATGGCGACGTCATCGGTGATGATCGTGTCCACACCGGCCGCCACCACCGTGGTGAGGGTGGTCCGGTCGGCCACGGTCCAGGTGGCCACGGACAGTCCGGCGTCGTGTGCACCTGCGACGGTGGCCGGTGCCACCAGGCCCACCGGCAGGTGGACGGCGCCACACCCCAGGGCGACTGCGCTTCCGACGGCTGCGGCAGGATCTGACGAGGAGATCACCAGCAGGCCGGTCCGGATGCCGGAACCGATGGCCCGGACGGCGGCAAGGGCCCCGGGCCAGAACGACGACACGACGACCGACTCCTGTGCTCCTACCGCCTCGATCAGGTGCACGACATCGGCGGCACACCGGTCCGCGGGGTCGAATGCCGGCTCCGTCGGAAGGTTCTTCACCTCGATGTTGACGGTCATGCCGGTGCACACGAGCAGCGCATCGGCCAGGAGTGGCACATGCGACGGGAGATCGGCGGTGGACAGCCGGTGGATCGCGCCCACCCCGTCGATCACCGGATCGTGGTGCACCGCCAGCCCACCGTCGGCGGTCAGCCGCACGTCGAGTTCGACGCCGTCGGCTCCCAGCTCGCCGGCCCGGCCGAACGCCTCGAGCGTGTTCTCCCGGATGCCCGAGAGGGGGTCCGGGCTCCCCCGGTGCGCCTGCACCGCACTCCGTGCGCTCACGCTGGGCGCTCCTCTCGACACCTGACGCGACATCGGGGACCATGTGTCAAATCCCACGTGGGAGGCCCCAAAAGTGCTTGCAAGCGTGGGTACCTCTGGATACTCTAGTGAACGAACCCTGAACGGCCGGTGACGTGTGTAGCGCCGAGCTTTGTGAAAGAAATCACAAGAGGGTAGTCCGGACTGATGATGTGGAGGAATCAGCGTGGCCCTCATGTGGAATCGCACGGTCGAGTGGGACGAAGGTGACTGGCGGCAGTTCGCTGCCTGTCGGAGCACCGAGCCCGATCTGTTCTTCCCCATCGGGACAACCGGACCCGCGGTCGACCAGATCGAGTCGGCCAAGCGGGTCTGCCGCACGTGCGAGGTCCAGGAGACCTGCCTCGATTTCGCACTCGCCACGAACCAGGAGTCGGGCGTGTGGGGTGCCACTTCCGAGGAGGAGCGCCGCAAACTCCGCAAGGCCTGGCTGGCCGCACGTCGCCGGGCCTCCTGAGCCCCGCCCGACTCGCCACCTCGGGTGCGGGCCCTGATGGCGGCCTCCCCGCCTGCTTCCATGCGGTAGGAACCCGGGGCCCGGCATGACGCTGGAGCGTGGACGCGTCGGCTGACGGACTACTGACCGATCGCCTGCGGATCCCGTGCCGGCAATTCGATGGCCACCAGGGTGCCCGTGAGGTCGGAGGCGTCGCGTGCTCGGTTGCGCATGGTGATCGTCCCGCCGAGCTGGCTGCGCACCAGGTCCCGTACGATCGACAGCCCGAGGCTCTGTGTCTCATCGATGTCGAATCCGTCGGGCAGCCCGGACCCGTCGTCGACCACCTCCACCCGAAGGAGGCCGCTCTGGACCTGTAGGTCCACCCGGATCGTCCCCGTGTGCTCGCGATCCGGCGGACCAGGCTCCCCGTCCTCCTCGCCTTCCGCCTCGAAGTCGAGGAAGGCGTGCTCGATGGCGTTCTGCACGAGTTCGGCCAGCACCACGGCGAGGGGCGTGGCCACGTCGGCCGGCACCTCGCCCAGGCCGCCGGTCACCTCGAAGACCAGGTGACGCGAGACGACAGAGTCCTTGGCCATCCGGATCAACGACGTCACGATCTCGTCGAAGGGAACCTGATCGCTCGGCTCGCGGGACAGGATCTCGTGGACGATGGCGATCGACCGGACCCGGCGCTCCGCCTCGAACAACGCGACCCGCCCGCCACCGGGGGGCAACCGCCGGGCCTGCAGCCGGAGCAGTGCCGAGATCGTCTGCAGGTTGTTCTTGACCCGGTGGTGCACCTCGCGGATCGCGGCGTCCTTGGACAGGAGCAGCCTGTCGAGGCGGCGGACATCGGTCACGTCGCGCAGGAGCACGATGCACCCGGTCACCTCCTCCGCCTGGATCAGTGGGATGCAGTGCAGCAGCACGGTCACGTCGGGACGCCGTTCGACCTCCTCCACCACCGGGAGCGCCGAGGCCAGGGCCCATTCGATGGCCGACTCCTCGATGCCGAGGTCCGTGAGCCTGCGGCCCTCGATCTGCGAGTACATGCCCATACGGTGGAGTGCGTTGGTGGCGTTCGGCGACGCGTACCGGACACGTCCCTCCTCGTCGACCAGTACGACGCCGTCACCGACACGGGGTGCCTCCTCCGTCGCAACCTCTTCGCTGGGAAACGGGAACGTGCCCTCCGACAGCATGACGGCGAACCGGTTGAAGACGTCCCGGTAGGTACGTTCCAGGTGGCCGGGCCGCCGTCCGGCACCGGCCGACATGCGGGCGAGGACCGCCACGATCTCCCCCTCGCACCGCACCGGGATGCACTGCAGGCGGACCGGCTCGCCACCGGGCTCGAGCACCATCTCGCCCCGTGAGGACTCTTCCGATTCGAACGCCAGCACCACGAGGGGCCACACGTCGGCGTCCACCGTCTGGCCGACGAGGTCGTGCTCCACGACCGTCGAGCTGTTCGACGGTCGCATCTGACCGAGGATGACCAGTTCGAGACCGCTCAGCCGGCGGTCGCCCGGGTCGGGAGCCATTGGCGCCATCAGCACCAGGTCGGAGAAGGACAGGTCGGCCAGGATGCCCCACGTGCCGAGGAGTCGCTGCAGGTGGGCCAGCTGGCCGTCGTCGAGGTTGGTGCGCTCGAAGGCGAGCTCGGCCGGGGTCGCCACCGTCAGCCCCCCGACGGGCCCCGGTCGTCGTCGGACCCCCGAGCCGGTGCCACCGGGACGTCCAGCGGCATGCGCTGCCGGAAGCCGCGCAACGTGTCGACGCCGGCAGCCGCGAGCAGTTCCCGAAGGTCGTCGGCCCGCTCGGCGACGTCCGGCAGCGTGTGGGCATCAGAAGCGGTGGTGAGCGGCACGCCCTGGTCCACGAAGCGACGGAAGAGCGGCGGTGCCGGATACTCCTCGCCCACCGGCTTGCGCCAGCCCGCCGACGACAGCTCGGCCGCCATTCCCGACCGCAACGCCGCCTCGGTGATGCGGTCATAGAACTCGTCCGGGACGTCGGGGACGCGCCCGGTGATCTTCACCAGATCGGGATGGGCCAGGACGTCACACACACCCGACGCGGCGAGCTCCTCGAGCGCTCGCGTGTACTCGTCCCAGACCTCGTCGATCACCCGGTGATCCCACTCGGCCACCACCAGTGGGTCGGACAGGACGTCGAACCGCCAGGTCCCGAGCCAGTGCACGGAGCCGAGCAGCACGTCGAACGGGTACCCGTCGAGTAGGTCGGCGACATCGTCCATCCGGTCTTGGTAGTAGTCGACTTCGAGGCCGAGCACCACCGGGAGCCCGGCCGCCTTGACCTCCTCCACCACTCCGACGTAGTCGTCGAGATCCACCCGGGCGTGATGGTCCCAGTAGGCGGCCATCCCGGGTCGGAGCGCGTCACCGGGCAGACCGTCCCAGAATCCGCCGAGACGGTCCTTCGCCTGGGTGAACCGGAACAGGTGCTCGGTGACGGCGATCTCCGTGATCCCACGGAAGGCGGCCAGTTCGCAGTAGGCGGCCACCTGCTCGACCGTGGTCTGGGCGTCGCCCTGGCTGTGGGGCCACAGGTGGAGGTGGTAGTCCAGCACGCTGGTGTTCGATCCTTTCGGAGCCGGTCGGTCGGGCGGGTCGGCGGTCGGGCGGGTCGGCGGTCGGGCGGGTCCGTGGGCGGCCGGGGGTGTGGCTCAGCCGGCTCTGCGGATCAGGGTGACACCGTCCCGGACTGTGGTCTGGGCCACGACGACCCGCGGGTCCGTCGCCAGGAAGTCGTTGAAGCCCCGCAGGGCCACCGTGTCGGTCGAGATGTCGGCGGGATCGAGGACCCGTCCGGACCACAGGGTGTTGTCCGCCACGATGAGCCCTCTCGGTGCGAGCTTCGGCAGGACCGCTTCGTAGTAGTCGCGATAGCCGGCCTTGTCGGCATCGAGGAAGACGAGGTCGAAGGGTCCCGGCAGCGCGGCGATGGTGTCACGGGCCGGACCCTCGACGACCTCGATGGCATCGGCGTAGGGACTGGCGGCGATGTGCCGGCGAGCGAATGCGGCGTGGTCCGGGGAGAGCTCGCAGGTGACGATCCGACCGCCAGGGGCGAGCCCGGCGGCCATGGCCAGGGCGGAGTACCCCCCGAATGTCCCGACCTCGAGCACCGACGTGGCGGACAGCGCGAAGGTGAGCAGCTCAAGGTACCGCCCTTCGAGTCGGCCCACCATCATCTGCGGGTGGTCGAGGGTGACCAGGAGCTCGGCGGCCAGCGCTTCGAGGTGGGTGGGTGGGGCCGTCGAATGATCCGTGGCGTAAGCCTCGACTTCAGGGTCGACGATGTCGGTCACCCCTGCATCGTACGGCCCCCCGGTGTCCCACGCGCCTGAGCGCGGAGTCGTCATCCCCAGATCTGCTCGCCCAGGCGGAGCAGACCCGCGAGGTCGTAGATGTCCGTGTCGAAGAACGGCACCGTCGCCAGGACGTCGGGGGTCACGGCCAGCGTGGCCCGCTCCTCCATCTCGCGCAGGGCGACCACCTGGAAGTTGAGGTAGCTGTCCGCCACCTCCTCTAGGACCCGGCCGATCTGCTCGGGGTCCGCCAGGGCGGGGTCGGCGGCACCGACAACCGGCGCCAGCGCCGCGGCCAGGTCCTCGGACCGGTCCTTCATGGCTTCGGCCACCTTGGCCCCGGCCCTTCCCTGGAGATAGTCGGGCAGCACCTTGTTGAGCACGATGGCACCCAGGTGGAGCTTGCGGGCGGTCAGCTGTTCCGCGAAGTACTCCGCCTCGCGCAGTGGGGTCGCCTCGAGGGTCGACACCACCACGAAGGTGGTCCGCCGGTCGGACAGCAGCCGGCCAACCGCCTTCGAGCGCTCCACGAATCCGTCGTACATCGTCTGGAAGAGGATGAAGAACTCGGCGATGTCGGACATGAATTCGGTTCCCAGGATCCGGTCGCTGATCTGGTAGAACGGCCGGGTGGCGACATTCACCAGTTTCGAGCGGTAGGGCACGATCAGCCACCGCAACAACCTCGACGAGAAGAAGTCGGCGAGTCGCTCGGGTGCGTCGAGGAAGTCGAGCGCGTTGCGGGTCGGCGGGGTGTCGACGACGATCAGGTCGTACTCGGCCGAAAGGTGGATCTCGTACAGGCGCTCCATGGCGATGTAGTCGTGGCTCTGGATGAACCGACCGCTGATGTTCTGGTAGAGCGGATTGGCCAGGATCTCGTCGCGCGTCTGCGCATCGGGCGCGTGGTGCCGGATGAGCGAGTCCCACGACTCCTTGGTGTCGAGCATCGCAGCCCACAGTTCGCCACGGGGCTTGACCCCGGCTGCGGTGAACGCCGAAGACGGCACCTGGTGCTCCGTATTGCCGATGCCGTCCAACCCGAGGGCGTTGGCGAGCCGCTTGGCCGGGTCCACCGTCAGCACGAGGACCTTCGAACCATGGTTGACCGCGGCCATCAGCGCGGACGCCGCCGCCGTGGTCGTCTTACCCACGCCACCGGGTCCGCAGGCAACCACGATCTCCTTGGTGGCCAGGAGGCTGTCCATCGTCGGGGCCGGCACTTCGGTCTCCGTCGCGTTCACCCTGGGGGCACGCGCCGTCATCAGTACCCCAGCTCCTCGCCGAGGGACTCGGCCACCTGCCGGGTCGTGCGCAGCCCATGGGACCGGGTGAACAGGAACGGGAGGTAGAGCAACGGGACCGAGGAGTCGATCCCGGCCCGCAGCCGTTCGAGATGGGTGGCACGGGTCCGGCGCATCGTGACGGCCAGCCGGGCCGCATCGAGGACAGGGGCGGCGTCCCCATCGACCAGCCCGTCGAGTGCGACCAGGGCCTCGGGTTCGGTCAGCGCGTCGAAGACAGCCTCCTCCTGTCGTCCGAACAACTCGGGCAGGACGCGGTTGACCACGACTCCGGCAAGCTGCACGGTGGTCTCCTCTCGGACCCGCACGGCCAGCTCCATCGTCTCGGTGACCGGCATCTCCTCGGGGGTGCAGACGGCGATCAGGCCGGTGATCGCCGGGTCCGAGAGCATCTCGAGCATCCAGTCGGTCTGGGTGCGGATGAGCCCGACCTTCACCAGTCCGTTGACGGCCTGGGGGGCTGCGAGCTGGCCCACGATGTGCCCGGTCGCAGGTGCGTCTACGACAACCATGTCCCAGGAGTTGTCACGGACCTCGAAGCACAACTTTCCGACGGTCAGGATCTCCCGGACTCCGGGCGCGGCAGCTGCCAGGAAGTCGAAGGCCTTGGCCACGGGGCCGATACGGCCCACGATCGGAATTCGGAGTTGGAGCTTCAGGTACTCGCGGAGGGACGCCTCCGTGTCCATCGTCATGGCGAAGAGCCCGGGCTGGACCTCGCTCTCCTTGAATCCCGTCGGCGGCGCCTCGTAGTAGCCGGCGAGCTCGCCCTTGCCGTCGATCTCGCAGATGAGGACCTTCTTGCCCCGGGAAGCGGCCAGGAGGGCGAGAGCTGAGGCGACGGTCGTCTTGCCGGTGCCGCCCTTACCGGTGACGAACACGAGCTTCCGGTCGAGCAGTGGCGTCAACGGGTCGGTGGTCACACCACCCCCGGTCCGGGGAGGATCGAGCGTGGTGTGGGATGCCCTGGAATCAGGAGATCCCGAATCCGACACGGCGGTCGGTGACCGGCGGGTCCAGTTCGACATACGCCACCTTGCCCACCGGCACCCCGACCTGTCGTCCCTTGCGGTCGGTCAGCCAGAGGATTCTCCCCTCCTCGCCGAGCGCCGCCTCGATGTCGGCCAGGACCTTGTCTCGGTCAGCATCGTCGGGAAGCTCGATGTCGAGCTCCTTCATCGATTGCACGATCCCGATCCGTACGTCCACCTGGCACGCTCCTCTCGAACCCGGCGGTCGGTAGGACCACCCGGTCACCACGACGTTACAACCACTCGGGACCGTCCGGTCCCGCCGCCGTCCGTCCCGGTCGTCCCGCCCGGTCGTCACTTCTGTCGCCGGGGTCGCAGGTGTCGCACCCCTGGGGCACACTTGCGGTATGGACTCCGACGCACCGGACGCTGTTGCGGCGCCCCGAGGGGGGGAGTCGGAACGGAACCGCAGTTGGGCATCGACAATGGCCGGCCACGGAGCCGACGGGGTGACCTTCGCCCACCGGGACAGCAGCGCCATGACCGGAGTGGAGCCTCCCGTCGAGGGCTTCGACCGGGCGGCACGTGAGGAACTCGAATCGCTCCAACTCGCCCCGGCAGCCACCCGGTCCTCCAACGCCGGCGACCGCGCCCGGTCCGAGGAACCCGACCGGTGGCGGACGTGCTTCGAGCGCGACCGCGACCGGATCCTGCACGCCCCGGCGTTCCGGCGACTGGCGGGCAAGACCCAGGTCTTCGTCTTCCCCGACGACCACCAGCGCACCCGGCTCACCCACGCGCTCGAGGTGGCCCAGGTGGCGGTGGGCATCGCCCGGGCCTGCCGCCTCAACGAGGCGCTCACCGAGGCCATCGCCCTGGGTCACGACTGCGGGCACGGTCCCGGGGGACATGCGAGCGAGGATGCCCTGTCCCCCTACGTCGAGGGCGGGTTCGACCATGCACCCTGGGGTGCCGACGTGTCCCTGGCATCGCTCAACCTGTGCGACGAGACCCTCGACGGCATCCGCAACCATTCGTGGTCCCGCCCGGCGCCGACCACCCCCGAGGGAGAGGTGGTGAGCTGGGCCGACAGGATCGCCTATGTGTGCCACGACTTCGAGGACGCGGTGCGCAGCGGCATCGTGACCCCGGCGGCGCTCCCGTCCATCGTCCGCGAGCGGTGCGGCGACCGTCGGAGCCAGCAGCTCGGCACGTTCATCGACGCCATGGTGTCCACCGTCCTGCGGACCGGGAAGATCGGCATGTCCGACGATGCCGCCGAGGCCCCCGCCGCAATCC
>JAKAZC010000083.1 GCA_021826655.1 Actinomycetes bacterium
GACGATCTTCTCGCCGTTGATCGTGGGGAGGGTCGCCATGCGGAGGTCGATGCCCTTGGCTCCGACGTTGAGGGAGATCCGTCCGTCCTGGGGGACGCGGTGCTCGGCGATGTTCATGTCCGCCATCACCTTCAGCCGGGTCGTCACGGCCGCGGCGATCGTCTTCGGCCCCGTGGAGACGTCGTGGAGGACGCCGTCGATGCGGTAGCGGATGCGCAGGTCGGTGGCGGTCGGTTCGATGTGGATGTCCGAGGCGCGCTCGTTCAACGCCTGCAGGATCAGGAGGTTCACGTACCGGACGATCGGGGCCGTCTCGGTGACGGCCTGGATGTCGTCGACCCCGCTGTCCTGGGATACCCCGTCCATGCCGAGCGAGGCCTCCATGGCCATGTCGGAGGCGTCGCCGCTGCTGAACGCCCGGCTGATGTAGGCGGCGATCTGGGCACGGGTGGCCACGACGATGATGAAATTCGAGCCGAGGATCGTCCGCAGGTCGTCCATGGCGAACACGTCGGTGGGGTTCGCAGCAGCCACCACGGGGACCCCGTTCTCCAGGGCGATCACGATGACGTTGTGGTGCCGCGCGGTGCTCTCGGGGATGACGTTGGACACGCTCAGGTCGACACCGACGATGTCGAGGTCGACGAACCGGAGTCCCATCTCCTCGGCCATGCCCCACATGAGGTCCGCCTCGGTCACCAGCTTCTGGTTGGTCAGGATCCTGGCGATGCTCTGCCCGGTGAGGTGATACTCCTCGACCGCCAGGCTCATCGCCTCGAGCGGCACGCGCCCGCCGTCGACCAGCGCCTTGGCGAGCGGGGGGAACCCGGCGGTGCCTGCGGCCGTGTCGCTCGGGTCCGGGCCGTCCGGGTGGAGGTCGTGATAGGTCGCCACCGCCTCTGCCACCAGATCCGCGGCATCGACAGTTGACACCGCTCCCTCGGGGGTCGGTTCGGCGACCGGGGTCGACCCGCCCACCTCGACGGAACGTGCCAGCGCAGCGAGCTCGTCGATCGTCTCGTCCGGGGAGGACGGCGACCCGACCCGACCGGGCCCGGCGGGGCCTTGGTCCGGCGCCATCGGCCGGTTCGACGTGATCGGGGGTGCGAGGTCCAGAGCGGGCAACGGCGGAAGTTCGCCGACCTGCGCGACGTCGGCGAACACCTGGCCGAACGCGTCCAGCGACGCCGTGGCGTCGACCCCGTCGGCGCCGGGCATGGTGGCGGGGGCCTGGGGCAGCACCGCCCCGTCGAACACCATGGCGATATACCGGTCGATCTGGTCCGACGAGGCGACGACGGTGATGAAGTCGCGACCGAGGAGCGCCCGGATCGAGTCCATGGCGTAGAGATCGTCCGGGTCGGCGGTGGCGATCACCGGCGTGCCGAACTTCCGCTTCACGGCGAGGACTCGGTGGTGGCGCGACAGGTCGGCGGGGAGCAGGGCGCCCGCGGCCGGATCGACGCCGTAGGCGTCGAGGTCGACGAACTCGAGATCGCGTTCGCTGGCCAGGTACCTGGTGGCCTCCACATCGCTCATGCGACCTACATCGGCAGACTTCCCGCCGAGATTGAATGGCATTCCGCACCCGTGCCGCCGCGGTGTCCGGCACCGCCTGGGCCGCGGCTCACGCCCGTGCCGACCGGCGGACCCACCACCGGTACTCCCACCGGCCACCCGTCCGTCTCCTCCCGCCCGTCGCCCGCCCGACCGTGCGGTCACCCTGGCCCGTTCGGCGTCCGGCGGGGACGGGAGGCCGACCGCGGCCGGGCGGGAGGCACGGGTTCCGGGGCGGGGACAACTAATGTGGCCCACTCGCAGCGGATTTCGGACGAGGACCCACATGCGCGCAGACGCGACACCGAACCACACGAACTCCCTGGTCGAAGACGTTCTGTCCCCAGAGCGAGCGGCATCGGTCGCGCCCGCTGGTGGCGGTGCCGTGCGCCTCGCCGTCCCGGCCGGCGGACGGCTCTGGTGATCGGTGGGACGGGCGTCCCCACCGGCCTCGTCGTGGTCCTCGCCGCCACGGTCGGCCTCTTCGTCGGATCGTTCCTCAACGTCGTCGTCTACCGGGTGCCCCTCGGGCTGTCCGTGTCCGCGCCGCGCTCGTTCTGCCCCACCTGCGACCGTCAACTCCGATGGTGGGAGAACATCCCGGTCGCCTCCTGGATGGCTCTCCGGGGGAGGTGCCAGCGGTGCCACGAGCCGATCTCGGCCAGGTATCCCCTGGTGGAGGGGGCGACCGCCCTGGCATTCGCCGGCGTGGCGTGGGCGTGGCACGGGTCCGGATTCTCCGCCGGCTACTGCATCCTCGCCGCCACGGCGATCGCCGTCGCCCTGATCGAGTACGCCGGCACCCGCTCGCCGCTGTCGGTCGCGGCCACCGGCGCCGGACTGGGTGCGGTCGCACTCCTCGTTCCCCCGATCTGGATCGGCCACTGGTCCGTGCCCGTCCTGTCCCTGGTCGGCCTCGCCCTGGCTGCGCTCGCCTTCGCCCTGCTCCGGATCCGGGATCCCGCCTGCCTCGACCCCCGGGCGCACGGCCGCTCCCTGCTCCTCGTGGCCGGCGGCTGGATCGGAGGACTGGTGGCGGTCGGGGGACGAAGCGCCCGACCCCTCGTGTGGGGAGTCGCCGCCGCCGTCCTCGCCGCGTCCGGTTCCATGGTCGTCCTCTGGATCGGCATCCGCACCGATCCGGGGCCAGGTGCCGCCGGTCGGGTCGCCACCCGTCGCGTGCGGCAGGTCGCCACCGTGCCGCTCGTCACCGCGTTGCTGGCCGCGTGCGCGGTGTCCCTGACGGTCGTCGGGTGACGCTCCTACGATGGTCCCGTGGGACAGGCTGAGTCGGACGACCCGTCCGTGTGTCGTGTGCGCAGGTGGACCGCACCGTGACCGGGGACGGCGAGGGGATCCGGACGGTGATCGTCGACGACCACGAACTCCTCCGGAACGGGACCCGTGGGATCCTCGAGGGAGCGGAGGGATTCACCGTCGTGGGCGAGGCGGCGGACGCGGAGGCCGCATACCTGGTGGTGGGCGACGCCGCACCCGATCTGGTGATCGCCGACATCCGACTCCCGACCTCGAACGGCATCGAACTCGCCGCCCGACTCGTCGACGACCATCCCGGTCTGGTCGTGGTGATCCTGAGTGCATACGACGACGAGCACTACGTGCGGGCAGCCATGGCCGCCGGGGTGGCTGCCTACCTGCTGAAGACCCTGCCCGGCCACGAGCTCGTGCGCGCGCTGCGCGTCGCCTGCTCGGGCGACGGTCCCCTCGCCCGACGGCCGCTCGGCTATGGCGAGAAGGACCGGGGGCGGACAGAGCCGGACGAGCGTCTGACCACCCGCGAGGCCGAGATCGTGCGCCTCGTCGCTCGCGGGATGTCGAACAAGGCGATCGCACACCACCTCGGCATCAGCTCGAGGACCGTCGAGGGTCACCTCAACCACGTGTTCGACAAGCTGGACGTCGCGTCCCGGACCGAGCTCGTCCATGTGGCACTGGCCGACAGCTTCGTCAGCCGTGACGTCTCACCCCCCTCCCGATGAGTGCCGACGGCCCGAGCCCGGGCGGTGACCGGTTCGACCGGCACGGCATCTCGTCCGCCAGGACGCCGTGGACCGAGTCGGGGTTCTGGGTCCTCCAGCTGGTCGTCCTGGCGTTGGCCCTCGTTCGACTGGCGGTGACCGTCGGATTCGGACTGGATCCACGCAACCTGGTCCTGGAGGTGTCGACCGCCGCCCTCTTCGTGGTGCCCGTCGCCCTCGCTGCGCTGAACTACGGACTGTCGGGGGGCATGGCGACCGTCGTCTGGGTCGCGGTGCTCTGCATCCCGCGGATGGCCCAGGCGTCGGGTCGGGGGGGTGCTACCGCACTGTGGGCGGAGTTGGTACAGGTGGCCGTACTCGGCGCCGTCGCCGTGCCGGTCGGGCGGCGGGTGACGGCCGAGTCGGTCTCCCGCCACCAGGCGGAACTCGCACGCTCGGCACGGCTGGAGGCGGAACTCCTCTACCAGGAGATGTTCGAGTCCAACCTGTCCCCGATCCTCATCGTCGACGCCGACGGCTTCGTGATCGGCTCCAACGCCTCCGCCGACCGGGCATTCCGCCCACCGCCGCACAGCCCGCCCGGTCCAGCTGGCGGGGACGGCGGGGGTCGTACCGCCGGAACCACGGTCGGGGCCACCGAGCCACGTCGGTTGGTCGACGTGATCGGACCCGACGCCGCGTCCCTCGTGCTCACCCGGTTGATCGCGGTGGGCGACCCGACCACGTCCCCACAGGGCGGTCTCGCTCCGGTCGGCGTCCGGTCGGACGGACGACCGCACACGGGGGGAAGGGACACCGAGGACCGCGTCCCTCCGGTGCCCGTCGAGATCAGCGGCCGGATGACACTCCTCCGGCCGACCGTGACCCGGGTCGGTCGGCACGGACGGGACCGGCGGATGCAGGTGATCTTCGAGGACGTCACCGCGGAGACGAGACGTCACGATCTCATGGAGGCGTTCGCCGGCCAGGTCGTTCTGGGCCAGGAGGAGGAGCGGAGACACCTCGCCCAGGAATTGCACGACGGACCACTCCAGTCACTGATCCACCTGTGTCGTCAGATCGACACCCTGACGCCCGGTCGAGGGCCGCAGGGCCCCGCCCCGACACCCTTCGCCTCGATGCGTGCCACGGTGGAGGAGACGGTGGCCGAACTCCGCTCGATCGCCCGCGGCCTGCGACCGTCGGTGCTCGACGACCTCGGCCTGGTCGCTTCGATCAACCAGGTCCTGGTCGAGGCGACGGCCCGTCAGGGCTTCGCCAGCCGGTTCGACGTCACCGGTTCCGAGCGTCGGCTTCAACCGGCGATCGAGTTGGCGATCTTCCGGATCGCCCAGGAGGCCATCACCAACATCGAGCACCATGCGATGGCGGAGCGGGTGACGCTGACACTGGGCTTCGGTGACTCCGGCCTGCGCTTACGGGTGGAGGACGACGGAGCGGGCTTCGACCCGAACCACCAGCGCCGTGGGGACGGCGGGAGGTCCCTCGGTCTCCCCGGCATGACCGAACGGGCCCGGCTCGTCGGCGCCCGACTGCGCGTGGACTCCGCCCCCGGTCGGGGCACGACGGTCGAGACCTGGCTACCGGGGGGGCAGGCCGACGGGTGAGCCCGTCGACGGCCGCTACACCTGTTTCCGGCCGACAGCGCACGCACAGGACACCGGCTCCACCTGCAACTGTCACCCAACCGACATGTAATTGCGCTGGGCATCCAGCGAGAGCGTGGGATACTGCCTTCGTGGAAGAAATCGTCATCGAGTCCTGCCACAGCACCTGGATCATCGACCGTGCCAACTCCCGGTTCCGACGTGTCGTCAAGTCGGCGCACGGCACCGGCGCCCCCGCGTCCACCGAATGGCAACCCTGTTACGGCGTGGAGATCGACCCGCTCTCGGAGTCCTTCGTGGTGCTGTTGAATCGCGAGGGGACACGGCTGCTTCGGAGCTGGCGCCACGTGGAGCACTGCTCCCAGTGCGGTGGCGAGGCCACGTCCGAGCTGTCGCTCCGAGACCTGCGCTCCGCCGTCCGGAACTGAGGCGCCGGTCTCGTTCCCGAAGACGGGCGTGGTTGGGTCGCGCCCGCCCGTCGCGTCCAGGTGGGCGGCGAGCGGTGCAGCGCCCGTCGCTTGCGGGCCGCACCCTGGCTCAGACGGACCGCCCCCGCTTCCACTGGCCGGAACTCCCCCCGGTCTTCTCCCACAGCATCAGCTGTCCGATGCTCATGGTCCGGTCCGCCGTCTTGCACATGTCGTAGACGGTGAGTGCCGCGATGGCGCAGGCCGTCATCGCCTCCATCTCGACCCCGGTCCGGTCGATCGCTTCGACCTTCGCCTCGACCTCGACGTAGTCGTCGCCGATGGTGAAGTCGACCTGCACCGAGCCGACCAGCAGCGGGTGGCACATGGGGACGAGCTCGGCGGTCCGCTTCGCCGCCTGGATGCCGGCCACCCTGGCCGCAGCCAGGACGTCCCCCTTTGTGATCGCGTTGTTGGCCACCTGGGCCGTCGTCTCGGGCTTCATGGCCACCCGACACCGGGCCAACGCCTTGCGCAGCGTGGCCTCCTTCGGGGACACGTCTGCCATCCGGTTCCCGCCGAACGGGTCCAGGTGGTGCAAGCTCCGGTCCGTCACAGTCCACTCCCGTCGTCCACTGGCGACAGTCTACGGGAGCGCACCGTCGACGGCCGGTTCTGGCACTCGTGTGGCTAGACTGCCAGACCAACGCCGCCTCGAACCGGAAGGAACACGCGCGTGCCCACCTACGAATACCGCTGCGACCACTGTGCGACGAACTTCGACGTCGTCCAGTCGTTCCAGGACGACCCGCTGACCGAGTGCCCGACCTGCGGGAGTCCGGTCCGCAAGGTCTTCGGCAGCGTCGGGATCGTGTTCAAGGGGAGCGGGTTCTACAAGACGGACAGTCGGCCGGGGAACGGGTCCTCGTCCCGACCCGGGGAGTCGACGGCCGCCGCCGCGGCCGGAGACGCGGCCCCGGGTGGTTCCGGCCCGACCACCGAGTCGTCCACGTCCGACTCGTCCACGTCCGACTCGTCCGACTCGTCCGACTCGAAGGGGGGCGTGTCTCCCGACAAGAACACGTCGGGAGGGACGCCGTCAGACAAGGCGGCGCCGTCGACCAAGGTGCCGTCCGGCTCCACGTCGTCCTCGGGGGGATCCGGCTCGGGGAGTTCCACCGCGCCCGCCTGACACCGGCCGGCCGCCGGCCGCCCAGTCCGGTCCACGTGGCGGATCCGACACCACGACGGCCGCGGCGCCGCCGGGTCCTTCGGCGACCACTCTCCGGAGTGCCTTGTCCGCGCAGAGTGGTCCTGTACCATGGGAACGATGGACATCGCAGACCTGGACCGACTGCTGATCGCCCTCGGCGAATTCGACGGCTCGGACCTCCACATCAAGGCCGGTGCCCCGCCCCGCATGCGGATCGCCGGCGCCCTGCGCACGGTCGAAGGTGAGCCCGACTTCACCGCCGAGGAGACCGAGGCCATCGCCGAGTCGATGATGACCGAGTCCGTGCGCCAGACGTTCGCGGAACGCCACGAGGCCGATTTCGCCTACAGCATCCCCGGGACGGGCCGGTTCCGCGTCAACGCCTACTACCAGCGGTCGTCGGCCGCACTCGCCATCCGACGGGTCAGGGCGACGCCCGCCACGGCCGACGAGCTCGGCCTCCCGTCCGTGGTCACCGAGCTCGCCCAGCAGATGCGTGGGCTGGTGCTGGTCACCGGGCCCACCGGCTCGGGCAAGACGACGACCCTGGCGGCGATGATCGACTACATCAATCATTTCCGCTCCTGTCACATCGTGACGATCGAGGACCCCGTCGAAGTACTGCACCGAGACGACCTGGCGGCGATCGACCAGCGCGAGGTGGGGTTCGACACCGAATCGTTCAACTCGGCGATGCGGGTCGTCCTCCGTCAGGACCCCGACGTGATCCTGGTCGGCGAGATGCGCGACCAGGAGACCGTCGCGGCCGCTCTGGGCGCCGCCGAGACGGGTCACCTGGTCTTCTCGACGCTCCACACCATCAACGCCACGGAGACGATCAACCGGATCGTCGACTTCTTCCCGCCCCATCAGCAGTCCCAGATCCGACTCAGCCTGGCCGGGTCGCTCCAGGGCATCGTCTGCCAGCGCCTGATCCCCACCGTCGACGGCGACGGCCGGGTGCCGGTCCTCGAGGTCCTGGTGATCAACGGTCGGATCCAACAGGCCATCGTCGACCCGTTGCTGACCGGGGACATCGAGGGCATCGTCGCCGACGGCGCCTACTACGGGATGGTCACGTTCGACCAGTCGCTGGCCACCCTGATCGCGTCGGGTCGGATCTCGCTCGCCGAGGCGATGGCGACCGCGAGCAACCCCCACGACCTCAAGGTCTTGCTCGAGCGCCAGGGAATCCTGCAGACAGGCTCGTTCGCGGCCCAGCTGGGCTGACGGCACCGACGACTTCGCCTCAAGGTACATCGACTCCGTTCCGATACATGCGGTACGGCCCGCCAGGCCATGAGATGCGTCGACGTACTACGAAGGACCGGAGACGACCAATGAGCTCATCGAGGTTGCGTTCATCAACAAGGGTGGGTGACGCCCGTCCGCACGGCGGACACGCCGCCCCCTACTCACGCCGATCGATCCTCGCCGCCGGCCCGACCACTGGAGCCCGCACGTGGCACGCCTGATCGTCGGACTGGACATCGGAACCAGCGCCGTCCGGGCCGCAGAGCTCGACGTCTCCAAGCACACACCGGTCCTCATGACCTACGGCCAGGTGGGTCTCCCGCCCGGCTCACTCGAGGACGGCGAGATCCGCGACGCGTCCTCGGTCGCCAAGGCGATCGAGAAGCTCTGGAAGAACGGGCAGTTCAGCGGCTCGTCGGTCATCGTGGGTATCGCCGGACTGCGGGCGATCACCCGCGAGGTCGACCTTCCCTACGTGCCCGACGACGAGGTGGAGAGCGCCGTCCGCTTCCAGTCCGAAGAGGTCGTCCCCTTCCCCCCGGACCAGACGATCCTGTCCTCCCAGGTGCTGGCCGACTACACCAACGACGAGGGCGCCAAGATGCGGCGCGTGCTCATCGCCGCGGCCCACGTCGACCTGGTGAACGGAGTGATCGGCGCCGTCGAACAGGCGGGCCTCACGGTGGACGCGGTGGACCTCATCTCCTCGGCACTGGTGCGTTCGATCGGCAGCCACGAGGCCTCGGACCGTCCGGAGGCGATCGTCTCGGTGGGGGCCGGGCTCACGGTGGTGGTCGTCCACCAGTCCGGCCGGCCCCAGTTCGTCCGCACCATCGGGTCCGGCGGCAACGCCACCACCGCCGCCATCGCCGCCTCCCTGGACATGCCCATCGTCGACGCCGAGGCCCTCAAGTACCGGTTCGGCGCGGACTCGACACAGATCCAGGCCGGCGAGCGGGTCGCCCAGGCGAGCATGCGCGACCTGGTCGACGAGATCCGGAATTCGATCCAGTACTTCGCATCGCTGCCGGACCGGCTCCCCGTGTCGCAGATCCTCGTGACCGGCGGCGGCTCCGAGCTCCCCGGCTTCGTCCCCATGCTCGAGTCCCAGGTCCACCTCCCCGTGCGGACCGTGTCGCCACTCGACCGCGTGGACGTCTCGAAGCTCGACCTCACACCCGAGCAGTCGACCGCCGTCGCTCCGGTCCTGGCCTCACCCATCGGCCTGGCGCTCCCCGAGCCCGACAAGGCGGTCAAGAAGTTCAACCTGCTCCCGGCCGAGGTGGCGGAGAAGTCCCGGATGCGCCGGATCCAGCAGCGCACGGTCGTCGGCTCGGTCGCCGTGATCGTCCTCCTCCTCCTCTTCGGGGGTTGGAAGTTCCTCCAGGTGCGCAGCGAACAGAACAAGGTCGGCGACCTCCAGGCCAGCATCGCCTCGCTGAACGCCCAGGTCCCCAAGTACGACCTGGTGGTGGCGGCCCACGACGCCTACACGGCCGGGCTCAGCCGGCGGGCGTCGGTGATCAACTCCGCCATCGACTGGCCGCTGGTCAGGAATCGGTGGTTGGCCCCGTCCGAATCCATGATCGCAAGGCGCTTCATGCGATGGTCCTTGGGACCGGTCTCGGCGATGTAGGCGATCTTCGAATCGAAGAACGGGCTTTCCCCCGACAGACGCGAATAGACCATGTCCGCGCACTTGTGCGCCGCGCGGCGCCAGTCCGAAGGCGGAACCTGCCAGCCGCCCTTCACCAGCTGC
>JAKAZC010000084.1 GCA_021826655.1 Actinomycetes bacterium
GGTCGAACAGGTCGGCCATGGCCGAGTCCACATGGCGCCGGTAGTGGGCGATCTCGACGATGCCCGGTCGGGACACCAGCCCGCGGTCGGCCCGCGGGTACCGGGCACCGACCCCCTCGTAGTAGGAATTGAACAGGTAGCCGAAGTCCGGGTGGAAGCACTCGTAGTCCGGGATCGACGGTGCCAGCAGGAAGGTCTCGAAGAACCAGGACGTGTGGGCCCGGTGCCACTTCGTCGGGCTCACGTCGGGCATGGACTGGACCGTCTGGTCCTCGGCCGACAGTGGTGCCGCGAGGTCCTCGGTCAGCCGCCGGGTGGCGACGAACCGCTCGACCAGTGTCCGGTCGTCCACCGTCGTCAGGAGGTCGGCCATCCCCGCTCCTTCCGGCTCGCCTGGGGATCGTCCGGCGCCGCACCGGCGGACCGGTGCGCAGCCACGGGTAGAACATACCCGGACCGCGCCCGGATCATGCCGGTCCGGGACCGATCCGTGGCGGACGGCATCGGGGGGTGGACGGGTCCCCGACGAGCCGGCGGTGGGAATTGAACCCACGACCTGACGATTACAAATCGTCTGCTCTGCCAACTGAGCTACACCGGCGGGGCCCCCGGGGCCCGGGGGCCGCCCCAGTGTAGGGTGCCCGGCCGAGGCCGGTGGGAGTGCTTGCTAATCCCCCGTGTGGTTGGCAGGCTGACGGGAGTGGACGATCCCTCGGCGCCCGACGCACAGCACCCCCCGCGTTCCGGCCACCGACTTCCCGTCGACCGGGCGGTGATCCTCCTGGGGCTCTTCGTCCTGTCCACCATCCTCCTCCTCGGCCAGATCCACACGACCCCGACGAGCGCGTCCCTCGCCACCGTCCCTGCCGGGGCTACCACGACCACGACGGCGGGCGCGGCGACCACCACGACCACCGCGCCGCACGCCGTGACGACCACGACCGCCGCGCCGAAGGCCAAGCCGAGCAACGTCCCCGTGCTGGTGGCCAACGCGTCGGGCAAGGCGGGTGCCGCCGCGTCGATCACAAATCAGCTCCAGGTCGCGGGCTGGAACGTCCAGGCACCGATCAATGCCACGGCCAACGTGTCGACGTCGAGCGTGTACTACGTGGCCGGACAGAAGACGGCGGCCACCGAGGTCGCCGCCTCGCTCCATCTCCCGGCATCGGTGGTGCAGCCGTACACGACCGCGGCACCGGTGAGCACCATCGGCACGGCCGAGGTCCTCGTCGTGGTCGCACCCGACCTGGCCTCGGGCCTCAGTCCGACGACGACCTCGGGCAACTGACCGGGCCCGGCGACCCGCCGGGGGCGGCGGTCCGGGCGCGCCTCGCCCCACTCCTCGTGGCCCCGGGACGTACCGCCCTGCTGACCGACTTCGACGGCACGCTGTCCCCGATCGTGGACGTGCCGGCGGATGCCCGTCCGCTCGACGGCGTGCCCGACGTGCTCGCCCGGTTGGCCCGTCGATTCGCCTCGGTCTGTGTCGTGTCGGGACGTCCCGTCGGGTTCCTCGCAGTGCACCTCGGACACCTCGCCGCGGACCGGGCCGCGCCGGTCCACCTGGTCGGCCTCTACGGCATGGAGTCGTTCGCACCCGACGGCACGGTCGTGCTCGACGAGTCGGCAGCCGCCTGGATGCCCGTCGCGCAGGAAGCGGCCGAGCACCTCGGCGTGGACGCTCCCGACGGTGTCGTGGTCGAGCGCAAGGGCCCGTCGGTCGCGGTGCACTTCCGACGGGCCCCGGACGCGGCGGGCTGGGTGGCCGCACGGGTCGAGGCGGTGACGGCGCGGTCCGGACTGGTGGCCCACGGGGGGCGCCTGTCCGTCGAGCTCCGTCCGGCGCTCGCCATCGACAAGGGCACGGTCGTGCGTCGGCTGAGCCGCGGCTGCCGGGCGGCCGCCTTCTTCGGCGACGATCTGGGGGATCTGCCCGCCTTCGCCGAGTTGGCCCGTCTGCGGTCCGAGGGTCTGTCGACGGTGGGCGTGGCCGTCGTCGACGGCGAGACCGCGCCGGAGGTGGCCGCCGCCGCGGACCTGTCGGTGCACGGCCCTTCCGGAGCGCTCGCCGCACTGGAGTGGTTGGCCGCCGCTCCCGCCGCTCCCGCCGCCCCCCCGCCCTGACCCGGCCCGCCGCCCGACCCGGGGCCGGTGCCGGGGGATCCGTGCCGGGCGACCGGCTCAGCGGGCGGCGACCAGCTGGTCGTCGAGCCAGTCCACCGGTCGTCGGGCCAGGACCGCGTCGCGCAGTGCCGCGGCACGGGAGGCCCGCTCGGCGGGATCGAGGGACAGTGCCCGGGCGAGGACGGTTGCCGTCCCGGTCACGTCGAACGGGTTGACCTCGAGAGCCCCGGCGGCGAGCCGGTCGAAGGCGCCGGCCTCCCGGGACAGGGCCAGCACCCCGTCCCGTGCGTTGACGACAGGACCCTCCATGGCCACCAGGTTGAGCCCGTCGCGCACCGGGTTGACGAGCAGGACGTCGTACCGGGTCAGCGCGGCCAGCGACCGGGGGTAGTCGTCCTCGATCTCGAGCACGATCGGCGTCCACCCCGGCGTGGCCCACCGCTCGTTGATCCGGGCCACCGTGGCCTCCACCTCGTCCTGGTAGGCGAGGTATTCGGGCAGGCCCTGTCGGGTGGGATAGGCGAGCGCCACGAACACGACCCGCTCCCGGTGGGCCGGCTCCTGCTCGAGCAGCTCCTCGAAGGCCCAGAACCCGCGGAGCAGGTTCTTCGACAGCTCCATCCGGTCGACCCGGACGATCACCTTCCGGTCCGGCGCCCCGACCGATGCCTCGATCCGGGCCAGGGCGGCGGCGACGGCCGGCGCGGCCGCCGAGGAGCGCAGACGGTCCGGGTCGGTCGACAACGGCGACACGAAGGTCCGGGCGGCCCTACCGCCGAACCCGGCCACGGCAAGGCCGTCCCGGAAGGAGGCCGCCCATCGTTCCGAGTGGAATCCACAGGCGCCGAACCCGGCCAGCGAGGCCACGAGCTCGTCGCCCACGGCGGTGGGGAGCATCCGCAGGACCGACGGGTCGGCGAACGGGGTGTGGGTGAAGTGGGCCGTGCGAAGGTCGGGCCGGAGCCTCCGCAGAGTGGGTGCCATCAGGGAGAGGTGGTAGTCCTGCACCAGGACCCGTCCGCCGTCCGGGGCGACGTCGGCCACCCGTTCGGCCATCAGGGCGTTGAAGGAGCGGTAGGCGTCCCAGGCCTCCATCCACCGTCGGTCGGTGCGGGGCCGGCGCGCCGCGTCGAACAGGTGGTGGTGGCAGAACCACAGCGTGGCGTTCGAGACCACGTCGTAGGCGAGGCGGTAGACCTGCCGGTCGGGTTCGACCAGCTCGACCGACAGCCCGGGCGCGGTCATCAAGCCCTCGGCCGCCGCCTCGCGGTCGGCGTCGCTGAGCGACGCGGCCACCCAGGTGGCGCCGGTTCCCTCGACCAACGGGTGGAGCGAGCCGGCCAGACCCCCGCCGCTCGCCGCCGGCACCGGCCGGCCGTCCTCCATGCCGAACGAGAGGGGCCCCCGGTTGGAGACAAGGACGGTGTCGGCCAACGACCCGTCCCCGACCGGACGGGCGTGGTCCCCGTGGTCGGTGGACACATGGACGGGCATGTCGGGACGCTACCCCGTGGACCCGCCGGCACCCGTCCATCCGGGCGGCAGCGTTCGCCCGCCGGCACCGGTCGGAGCTGCGCTTGACAAGGTAGTGAGTGAGCACTCACAATGGGACGATGATGGCATCGTCCCGGATGACCGCCTCGGAACGTCGCACTGCGGTGCTGGCCGCTGCCGTCACCGAGTTCGCACGGTCCGGCTACGCGGGCACGTCGACCGATGCTGTCGCCAACCGGGCCGGCATCTCCCAGCCCTACCTGTTCCGTCTGTTCGGCACCAAGAAGGAACTGTTCATCGCCACCTACGAGCTCGTGTCCGACCGGATCATCGCGACCATGACCCGGGCCGGAACCGGCATGGACGGCACCGAGGCCATGGCGGCCATGGGCGAGGCCTACACCGAGCTGCTGCAGGATCCCGAGCTGCTCCAGGTCCAGCTGCACGGGTTCGCCGCCGCTCCCGGCGACCCCGACATCGCGGCGACCTGCCGACGGACCTTCGAGGTCCTCTGGCACCTGGTGCACGAGCGCACCCAGCTGGCCGACGAGGAGATCCTCGGGTTCTTCTCGATGGGGATGATGATGAACGTCATGTCCGCCATCGACCTGCTCTCCGTCAACCAGCACTGGGCACAGTCCTTCTGTCCGGTGCCCGAGAAGATCACCGCCATCCGAGCCGCAAGCCAAGCCATCAAGGACCAGCGAGTCGCCGAGCTGGTCACGAACACGGAGGTCTCCGCATGATCCATCCAGTCGTGCCCCTTTTTTTGACCCGTAGAGTTAGTGAGCACTCACAACTGAATGAGTGGCCGTCGGTCCCGTTCCGACGTCCGGTGCTGCTCCCGGTCGGCCGTCGTCGGGAGTCCGCGCGCCGCCGCCCCGCGTCACCCACCGGCCCTCGGGTCGTCGCGCCGCCGACCCGCACGCCCCCGGTGGAGCCGGCGGCCGGCGTGGGCGGGACCGGTCAGGCGCCGCGCTCCCGTGCCGTCTGGGCGGTGGTGGTCACCGGGTTGGCCCTGTTCATGGCCTCGCTCGACAACCTGGTCGTCTCGACGGCCCTCCCCGTGATCCGCGTGCACCTCCACGCCGGTCTGTCCGGGCTCGAGTGGACCGTGAACGCGTACACGCTGACCTTCGCCGTCCTGCTGCTCAGCGCGTCGGCGTTGGGTGAGCGGTTCGGCCGCCGCCGGGTCTTCGTAGCCGGGATCGCCCTGTTCACGGTGTCGTCGGCCGCCGCCGCCGCCGCCCCGTCCATCGGCGCCCTCATCGCGGCGCGGGCGCTGCAGGGTGCCGGAGGAGCCATGATCATGCCGCTGTCGCTCACCCTCCTGAGCGCCGCGGTCCGACCCGAGCGTCGCAACGCCGCCCTCGGCATCTGGGGCGCGATCGGGGGCACGGCCGTGGCCCTCGGCCCGCTGGTCGGGGGCGCGGTCACCAGCGGCTGGGCCTGGCAGTACATCTTCTGGCTCAACGTGCCGGTCGGCCTGGCCCTGGTGCCCCTGGCCCGGTGGCGCCTGGCCGAGTCACGCGGGTCCGGCGCGCCCCTCGACCTGGCCGGCGTCGGGCTGGTGAGCGTCGGCCTGTTCGGCGTCGTCCTCGGTCTGGTCCGGGGCAACGCCGACGGCTGGACGTCGGCGTCGGTGGTCGCCTCCGGCGCGGTCGGAGCCCTCACGCTGGCCGGCTTCGTGGCCTGGGAGCTGCGCACGCCCCACCCGATGCTGGACCTCCGGCTCTTCGCCCGACGGGGGTTCGCCGCCGTCAACGTCACCGCCCTGCTGTTCAGCTTCGGGATGTTCGGGTCCATCTTCTTCCTGACACAGTTCCTCCAGACCGTCCAGGGGTACTCGCCGCTGTCGGCCGGGGTGCGGATCCTGCCGTGGACGGCCGTCACCATGGTGCTGGCACCCTTCGTGGGCCGACTCGCAGAGCGCTGGGGCGGGAAGCCCCTCGTCGTCACCGGCCTGGCGCTCCAGGCGGCGGGACTGGCATGGCTGGCCCTGATCCTCGCCCCGGGCACCGCCTACGGGGGGATGATCGCCCCGTTCGTCCTGTGCGGCGTCGGCATGACCCTCTTCTTCGTGCCGCTGGCCTCGGTCGTGCTGGGCACGGTGCCGACGGCACTCGAGGGAGTGGCGTCGGGGACCAACGCCGCCTTCCGCGAGCTCGGCGGGGTACTGGGGATCGCCGCGCTCGGTGCGGTGTTCAGCAGTCGGGGCGGCTACGCCTCGCCCCGGGACTACGTGTCGGGCCTGGTTCCAGCGGTGGGCGTCGGCGCGGCGGTCGTGGCCGTCGGGGCGCTGTGCGCGACGGCGCTCCCGGCGCGGCGCCGGCTCCGACTGGACCTCGACCCGGACCGTGTCCCGACTCTGGCCGCGTCCGGCGAGCCGGTCACCGCCTGACGACGGCCCGTGCCGGGGACCGCGTTCCCGGTCCGTCCCGCCGTGCGCGGTGGCTCACTCCCCGTGCACGAGTGGTGACCGGGCCAGGGCCGCGGCCAGGATGTCCGTGGCCTGTGGCCGCAGTTCGGACAGCGGCCGGTTCCGGTGGACCCGAACTCCCAGGTCGACCTGGGCGACGGTCTCGACCCCGAAGTGGGACGCCACGTCGATCAGCAGGGCCAGCTCCACGGCGTAGCCGTCGGCCGGCGTGCACTTCTCGAAGACCCAACGGGGGGCGGCGGTCTCGCCGGCCAGGGGCTGACGGACGACGGCCAGCGCGGGGAAGAGCAGGTCGATCACGGGTCGGGCCATCAGCTCGGTGACCCGTCCGCCCCCGTCGGGCTCACCGTTGAGCGGTCGGTGGTAGAAGCCCTTCACCACCGTGACGCCCTCGTCGATCAGGAGCGGGCCCAACAGCCCGGTCACGAAGTGGGAGCCGAAGTTGGTGACGTCCCCGTCGACGAACGCGATCAGGTCGCCCTCCGCCTCCCGGAGCGCCGCCCGCATGGCCTGGCCCTTGCCGCCACCGGCGGCACCTCCGGTGACCACGCGCGCACCGGCCCGAGCGGCGATCGCGCCGGTGCCGTCGGTGGAGCCGTCGTCGACGACGACCACCTCGTCGACCAGGGGGACGCCACCGCCGGCCCCGGTCAGCTCGGCGACGACCGCCCGGACGATGGGACCGATCGTGGCGGACTCGTTGCGGGCCGGGATGCACACGGAGACCGAGCGGCCGGCCTTCGCGGCGGCGAGGGCGCCGGCGTCGAATTGGGCCGAGACGTAGGAGCCGCCGCCCTCCCCGCGCCCGCCCGTCGCTGACATGGCCCCATCATCGTTCACCTCCGGGAGGTTAGCGACGGCCGCCACGGGTCACGCCGTCCCGCGGCGTGACCCGTGGCGGCCGTGCACGGGCCGACCTGCTGGCCGGGCGGCCGGACGGGCGCGAGACGGCACGCCCCGACGGCGTTGACCATCGGGCCGGAGATCGGCCTACAATGGAGGTCATCATCCAGAGCAGCTGAGGGACCGGGCCCGACGACGCTGCGGCAACCAGAGCGCATCCGACCTGTCGGACTGCGTGCCAGGTGCCAATGCCCGAGCGATGAGGAGACTGCTGTGGACTTCGTTTCTGGCTTGCGCTGTCGTGAATGTGGCCGCACCTACCCGGCGGAGGCGCTCCACGTGTGCGACTTCTGCTTCGGCCCCCTCGAGGTGACCTACGACTACGAGCGGGTGGCCGCCACCATCGGCCGCGCCCGCATCGAACGCGGCCCCCGGACGATCTGGCGCTACGCCGACCTCCTGCCGGTGGCGGATCCCCATCCGGTCGACCTCGGTGCCGGGTTCACGCCGCTGGTGCGGGCCGATCGTCTTGCGGCCGAACTCGGTCTGGGCGAGTTGTGGATCAAGGACGACACCGCCAACCCGACCGGTTCGTTCAAGGACCGGGTCGTCTCGGTGGCGCTGACCAAGGCCCGTCAGCTCGGGTTCAAGGTCGCCGCCTGCGCCTCGACCGGGAACCTCGCCAATTCGGTCGCCGCGCATGCGGCCCGGGCCGGGATGGACTCGGTGGTGCTGATCCCACACGACCTCGAGAGGGCCAAGGTCACCATGACGTCCGTCTACGGCGGCAGGGTGTTCGCCGTCGAGGGAAGCTACGACGACGTCAACCGGCTCTGCGCCGAACTGACCAGCGAGCAGCCCGAGTGGGCCTTCGTCAACGTGAACGTGCGGACCTACTATGCCGAGGGGTCGAAGACCCTGGCGTTCGAGGTGGCCGAGCAGCTGGGGTGGCGGGCCCCGGACCACGTGGTCGTCCCGATCGGATCGGGAAGCCAGCTGACCAAGGTGGCCAAGGGCTTCCAGGAGCTGTGGCAGGTCGGGCTCCTCGACGAGGAGCCGTCGGTGCGGGTCTCCGGCGCCCAGGCCGACGGGTGCTCGCCGGTGGCGACCGCCTTCGCCGAGGGGACCGACGCCATCCGGCCGGTCAAGCCCCACACCATCGCCAAGTCCCTGGCCATCGGCAATCCGGCCGACGGGTGGTACGCACTCGACGCGATCCGGAAGTCCGGGGGCTCCTGCGCCTCGGTGACCGACGGGGAGGTCCTCGACGGCATCCGCCTCCTGGCCCGGACCGAGGGGATCTTCGCCGAGACCGCCGGCGGCGTCACCGTCGCCACCTTGGCGAGGCTCGCCGGCCAGGGGATCATCAGATCGGACGAGCGGGTGGTCGCCATGGTCACCGGCCACGGGCTGAAGACGGTCGAGGCCCTGTCCGACGTGGTGGGGCCCACCGCCACCATCGCCCCGACGCTCGAGTCGTTCGACGCGGCGATGACCGCCGCCTCCACCCACCCACCCACCCAGAGGAGCTCCCGATGAGCAAGGTCCGCATTCCCGCGCAGCTGCGCACACTGACCGGAGGCGTCGGTGAGCTCGCCATCGACGGATCCACCGTCGGCGACGTCCTGAAGGGGCTCGACGCCGCACATCCGGGGTTCGCCGAGCGGATCTTCGACGACGGGGGTGGCCTCCGGCGCTTCGTCAACGTGTTCCTCGACGAGGAGGACGTGCGGTTCCTCGACGGGCTGGCCACGCCGGTCGAGGACCAGCAGACGATCTCCATCGTCCCCGCCGTCGCCGGCGGCTGAGTCCCGGGGCGGGGCGCTGCCGAGGGCGGCGACCGCCCCGGTAGACTGGAATCCGAGATCGGACCACCAGAGGAGCCACGATGAGCTCGACGCAGGGACCCAACCCCGGGACGCCGCAGGGCGGCGCCCGGACCGGCGGTACGGCGACCCGGACGCGGACCGGGGCGTCGTTCGGCACGTCCTCCAATTTCACCCGGATGCTCACCACGTTTCCGGCGCCACCGGCCACCGCCCCGTCCAACTGGAAGCAGCAGCCCGACGGCAACTGGTGGTCGTGGGACGGAGCCACGTGGCACCTGCAGCCACAGGGGCCGCCGCCGGCCCCACCCGTCGCCGGTCGTACCGCGCGGTTCACTGCCGACGGCGCCCTCAACAAGGCCGGGCTGCTCGGACTCGTCGCCCTCGTGGTCGGGGCCGGCTCCTACCTGGCCAACCTGCCGGTCGGTGTGGCCTGGGCCACGATGTTCGTGGGCCTGGGCGTCGGGATCTGGTGCTCGTTCCGCCCCCGGATGGCACCGGTGCTGGCGCCCGTCTACGCCGTGGCCGAGGGCGTGGTCCTCGGGATCATCTCCCGTTTCTACGCCGACCAGGGCTCGCACGCGGTACCCCTGGCGGTGTTCGGGACGGTGGCCGTGGTCGCCGGCGTCTGGGCCGCCTATCGGACCGGCCTCGTCCGGGTGGGGAACCGATTCCTCCAGATCACCCTGGTCGCCACCCTCGGCATGGTGGTGGTGATGTTCGCCGCGATCCTGACCGGGTGGGGACTGTCGGGGATCGGTGGGCTCCTGATCTTCGGTGTGCTGTACCTGATACTCGCCGTCATGAACCTGTTCGTGGACTTCAGCTTCGTCGACCGGGCCGAGCGAGCCGGCATCGAGGCCGAGGCCGAGTGGTTCTCCGCCTTCACCATCCTGGTCTCGTCGGTGATGGTGTACCTGGCCCTGCTGCGCAT
>JAKAZC010000085.1 GCA_021826655.1 Actinomycetes bacterium
CGCCATGGCGGTGACCCCCGACCCGTGGGTGCCCGCCAACAGGAACGGCTGCGTGGCGGAGCCGTCGGCGGGGGCGGACGTCAGATCGGACGCGGGCAGGACGAGCTGGTGGTAGCCGTCGGCGGCCAGCGTGTTCACGGTTGCCGTGTCCAGCGCGTCCCCCGTGATCCACGGTCCGAGGCCACCTGCGGCTGTGGGGGCCGGCCGGCCGGTGGCCCCGGCGACCACCTGGGTGCCCCGGGTCACCTGCTGGGCGAGTTCGGAGGTGAGCCCGCCACCGACCAGTGCCGCGGCGTCGACCGGGGTGAAGGGGGCGGCGGTCACCTGGTGCACGTCGGGCGAGGCGGCCAGCTGGCCGAGCTGGGTGAGTACGGAGGTGTGCGGGCCGCCGGCCACGAGTCCCACGGTCTGCCCACTGACCTGCAGGGTGAGGGGGACGGCCTGATGCACCGGGGAGTCGATCACGGCGACCGTACCGGCGACGGCCGACAGCGCCGCGTTCGGCGTGGTGAGCGCGCTCGTCGGTCGGGCGAGCAGCGCCGCCGGCGACGGGGCCCGCGCTGCCCGCTGGGTCACCTGGACGGGGAGCACCACGGCGACCCGCAACCGCTGGGTGGTGGCCGCGGCCTCCGTGTAGACGAGCTCGGTGGTGATCGAACCGAGCACCGAGCCGGACGACGTGTCGACCACCTGCACGCGCACCGGGTACACACCTGCCGGAAACGACTGGCACTGCCCGGCCACGGGGAGCAGGTGGATGGTGAACGGGGACGCCGCAGCCACGGAGCCGGAGCCGGTGTCACCTACGTCGACAGGGATGGACAGGTCGACACCCCCGCCGACGACGGTCGGCAGGGCGCTGAGGGCGACGGGGGCCGTTGTCGACGACACCGGTGTGCCCGTCGGGCCCGATCCCACCGACTGGTCGAAGCCGGAGACGCTGGACAGGCACGGGTAGACGGACACGGAGAACCCGAGCCGTGAGGCGGGGAGACTCGTCGACGCGGCGCGCAGGTGGAGGTCGAACGCCTGTCCGGGTGCACCCGTCACCCACGGGGTCTGGGACAGGAGCACCAGGGCGGGCGACGGCGGATCGAGCACCGTGGAGCCCCCGGCCGCCGGCGACGCGACGGCGAGGTCGGGGTGGCCGAGGAGCGCGGCCACCAGGATCCCGGCGGCGACTCCGACGGCTCCGCCGGCCCGGGACCAGCGCCGCCGTCCGCCCGTCGGCGCCACCGGTCCGGCACCCGACCGGGTTGCGGACCCGCCCTCGGCCGGTCCGGTGCCGCCGGGGTCGCTGCCCCGTGGGCAGGTTCTCGCTCGTTGCCGGTCCACGTCGAACCGCAGCCTACGTCAGCCGAACTACCCTCGGCTGCGTGTTCCCCGAGCGCCTGCGACCCCTGGTCGACGCCACCTCCGAGCTGTCGGACCGCTTCGCTTCGGCCGGCCACACGCTCTACCTGGTGGGTGGTTCGGTCCGCGACGCCATCGTGGCGGGGGGCGGGGCATGGGCGCCGGCGGACGCCGCGGCCGACCTGGACTTCACCACCGACGCCCGGCCGGACGACATCGAGGCGGTGGTGCGGGGATGGGCCGATGCCGTGTGGACCCAGGGCAAGCGGTTCGGGACGATCGCCTGTCTGCGGGGTGACGAGAAGTACGAGATCACCACCCATCGGGCCGAGGCCTACCACCCGGACTCGCGGAAACCCGAGGTCGCATTCGGCGACCGGATCGAGGACGACCTGGCGCGTCGCGACTTCACGATCAACGCCATGGCCCTCCGGCTTCCCGAGCTCGAGCTGATCGACCCCTTCGGTGGCCTGACGGACGTCGCCGAACGGCGGTTGCGGACGCCACTCGATCCCGACGTCTCCTTCGCCGACGACCCGTTGCGCATGCTGCGGGCGGCGCGGTTCATGGCCAAGCTCGAACTCGAGCCCACCGAGGAGCTGGTGGCGGCCGTGCGTTCGGGGCGAGGTCGCCTGGGGATCGTCTCCGCCGAGCGGGTCCGGGACGAGCTGGACAAGATCATGGTGGTGCCGGTCCCTTCGACCGCCCTCTGGTTCATCGTCCGCACCGGCCTCGCCGAGGAGTTCCTCCCGGAACTTCCCGGACTGGCCCTGGAGCAGGATCCCGTCCACCGCCACAAGGACGTGCTCGGTCACACGCTGGCGGTCGTCGACAAGACGTCGCCGGACCGGCTCCTCCGCCTGGCCGCCCTGTTCCACGACGTCGGGAAGCCACGGACCCGCGCATTCGCCGACGGTGGGGTGACGTTCCACCACCACGAGGTGGTGGGTGCGCGCATGACGCGCAAGCGCATGCAGGCACTGCGCTACCCGAACGACGAGATCGACCTGGTCACGGAGCTGGTCAACCTCCACCTCCGCTTCCACACGTACCGCCTGGGGTGGACGGACCGTGCTGTGCGGCGCTACGTACGAGACGCCGGTCCGCTCCTCGACCGGCTCAACGAGCTGACCAGGTGCGACTGCACGACCCGCAACGCCACCAAGGCCCGGGCCCTCGATCGGCGGATGGACGAACTGGTGGCCCGGATCGCTCAGCTACGCGAGCAGGAGGAACTCGACGCCATCCGCCCGGACCTCGACGGGGCGCAGGTCATGGCCCACCTCGGCATCCCGCCGGGCCGCGCGGTCGGCGAGGCCCTCGACCATCTGCTGGAACTCCGGATGGACGAAGGTCCCCTGGGTGAGGAGGAGGCCCGCTGTCGGCTGGACTCGTGGTGGGCGGGACGGGAGACCCCGGCCTGAAGGACTCCGGACCGACCCGGCCCGTGGAGGTCGTTCATTCCTCGGGCCAGACGGGTCCCGGGTCGCCGGCGGCGAACGACTCGACCATCTCGTGGGCGACGTCGTCGTGGTACTGCACGGGAGGTGACTTCATGAAGTAGGCGGACGGCCCGAGCAGGGGTCCGCCGATGCCCCGGTCCAGGGCCACCTTTGCGCAGCGCACCGCGTCGATGATCACTCCCGCGGAGTTGGGGGAGTCCCATACCTCGAGCTTCAGTTCGAGGTTGAGGGGCACGTCGCCGAAGTTGCGTCCCTCCATCCGGATGTAGGCCCACTTGCGGTCGTGGAGCCACGGCACGTGGTCCGACGGCCCGATGTGGACGTCGTCGGCGTCGAGGTCGCCGTTCTCGATCTGACTGGTGACCGCCTGGGTCTTCGAGACCTTCTTCGACTCGAGCCGGTCACGCTCCAACATGTTCTTGAAGTCCATGTTGCCGCCGACGTTGAGCTGGTAGGTGTGGTCGAGGGCCAGGCCGCGGTCTTCGAAGAGACGGGTGAGGATCCGGTGGACGATGGTCGATCCCACCTGGCTCTTGATGTCGTCGCCGACGATGGGTAGCCCGGCGTCGTGGAACTTGCGGGCCCACGCCGGGTCCGAGGCGATGAACACCGGTATGGCGTTGACGAAGCCGATCCCGGCCTGCAGGCAGGCATCCGCGTAGAAACGCTGGGCCTGCTCGGAACCGACGGGCAGGTAGCTGACCATGACCTCGGCTCCCGAGTCCTTCAGGGCGGCCACGACGTCGACCGGATCGGCCGGTGACTCCTCGACGGTCTCCCGGTAGTACTTGCCGAATCCGTCCAACGTGGGGCCCCGCTGGACGGTGACACCCAGGTCGCCCACCGTGGCGAATCGGATCGTGTTGTTCTGACCGGCGAAGATGGCCTTGCCGAGATCGGTGCCGACCTTGGTGGCGTCGACGTCGAAGGCGGCCACGAACTCGAGATCGCCGACGTGGTAGCCGCCGAGGACCACGTGCATCAGGCCCGGCACGGACTCGCCGGACTCGGCGTCGCGGTAGTACTCCACGCCCTGGATCAGCGAACTTGCGCAGTTGCCCACGCCGGCGATCGCCACTCGGATCTTGCTCATCGTACGGTTCCCTTCATCTGTGTGGATGCGCCCGGTGGGGACGCGCTGACTGGTGCGCCCCGGCGGGTGCGGGCTCTCATGACGCCCCCGAGGGGGAGGTCGTGGACAAGGTGCCCCCCGTGCGGGGCTCACCGAGATCCGTGTCGGGTACGGCGTCTGCGCCCCCGGCCGTTCCGCCACCGGCGGCGACCGACGGCATGGGCGGACCGGCGGTGTCGACCCGGCCCGACGCCTGCTTCTGGCGCTCGGCCTCGACGAGGCGGTCGAGCCAGTCGATGTCGTGCTCCGTCGCCTCGGTGCTGTGTTCGACCAGCGACCGCCTGTAGTCGTCGAGGCGTTCCCCCGAGGCACGCACCAGGTCGGTGGCGAGCCGCCGGGTCAGCTGGGCCCGACGTCGCTCGAGCAGGGCGAGCCGCGCCGACGGGGCCAGGTGCCGGGCGAACGCCAGCCGGAGGCCGAAACTACGGGCGTCGTCGGTCCCCGGCGGCTCGTCACCCTCGAGCAACTGCTCGAACAGGGACCGGCCGGCGTCGGTGATCCGGTACACCTTCCGGGAGCGCTTGGTCCCGATCGTCGCACCGGAGCGGCGGGCCCGCAGGCCGGCCCGTTCACCACCCAGTGAGCCGGTGGCCGGCAGGGGTGCGGAGGCCCCCCCCGAAGCGGTGACCGCGACCGCACCGGACCGCTCCAGGCGGGACAGCGCGGGGTAGAGGGAGCCGAACGAGACGTTGGCGAAGAGCCCGAGCTCGTCCCGCAGCCGCCGGCGGATCTCGTAACCGTGCATCTCCTGCTCGACGAGGAGGCCGAGGATGGCGAGGTCGAGCACGTCAGATCCGACGGCCGGGGCCGGACCGACCGACGGCACGGCCGGGGCCGGTGTGTGTGTTCACGGGCTGCACACCCGCCACGATACATCAATTCGATGTATCGGGTTGATACATCGAATTGGAACACCGCTGAGCCCGACGGTCCCGGGGCCCTCCGCCGGAGGTCGGCGCCTCCGGCAGGGCCAGGCGATACCCTGGCCTGGTGAGCTTCCGACCCGGAGCGCTCGACGGCGTGCAGACCTCCCCCACCGGGGGCCGGGTCGAGTACCTCCTCGCCCGCAATTCGGTGATCCGCGAGTACCGCAAGGGGCGGCTCTCCCGCCTCGACGTGTGCGACGCACACCCCGAGCTGATCCGGGCTGCCACCAACCTCGGTCGACCGATGGGCGTGGTGTGCCCGATCTGCGAGGAGTCGGACCTGGTCGACGTGACCTTCGTCTTCGGTGCGAAGCTCCCGGCGGGTGGCCGGTGCGTGGCCTCCCAGACCGAGCGCACCCGCTACTGGCGCCGCAAGGAGCCGGTCGTCTGCTACGTGATCGAGGTCTGCTGCGGCTGCCGGTGGAACCATCTGGCACGCATGTATCCGGCCGGCGCCGGCGTCGAAGCCGTCGCGCGCAAGCCAGTGCGGAGTCGCACCACCCGGTGATCGGCCGGGCGCTCGGGTCCTGAGGATCCCGGCGCCCCTGTCGCACGTCGGGGCCGCGGAGTACGATGGCCATGCACCAGCTCGTGCTCCGCGGGGCCCGCCCCGCCGATGCCGCCGGCAGCCTACGGGCGCTGGACGGTCGATGAGGAGGAACCCATGTCCGATCCACGGTCCGCGCCGATGACCGTCCCCACGGTCCGCGCCGCGAAGGTCCGCGACGGGCACGCGCCCCTGGTGATGGTCACCGCGTATGACGCACCCGGTGCCCGCATCGCCGACGCCGGCGGTGTCGACCTCATCCTGGTGGGCGATTCGGTGGCCAACGTGGTGCTCGGGTACGAGGACACGCTGCAGGTGACGGTCGGCGACATGGCCCACCATGTGGGCGCCGTCGCACGCGCCCGACCCGGTGCCCTGATCGTAGGGGACCTTCCATGGATGAGCTACCACGTGGACGCCCCCGATACCGTCCGGAACGCGGCGACGCTGATCCGGGCCGGTGCCCAGTGCGTCAAGCTGGAGGGTGGTGCCGTGCGCACCCCGATGATCGAGGCCCTCGTCGCCGCGGAGATCCCGGTCATGGGGCACATCGGGCTCACCCCGCAGTCCGTGCACACCTTCGGCGGGTTCCGCATCCAGGCGCGGGACGACGACGCAGCCCGTCGACTGGTCGCCGACGCCCGGGCGGTGGAGGCGGCCGGAGCGTTCGCAGGGTGCGGCTAGGGGGTCCCCGGGAAGGTCGGGGCGGCGGTGACCGAGGCCCTCGACGTCCCCACGATCGGGATCGGGGCCGGCCCGCACTGCGACGGCCAGGTCCTGGTCCTGCACGACCTCCTGGGCGTGACGCCGCGGACGGCCAAGTTCGTCAGGCGCTACGCGGCCCTGGCCGACGACGCCACGGCCGCGGTGGCCGCCTACGCCGCCGACGTACGGTCGGGGGCCTTCCCGGCCGACGCGGAGGTCTACCACTGACCGTCGGCTAGAGTGGTCTGGCTGTTCCGGCCACCGCGCAGCTTCGACAGGTGGTCGTCAATGTTCCGACCTGCCCCACGCCGTGGGGCTCGGGTGCAGCGCACCCGATCCAGAGGGAGGTGTGCCGTTCATGCGGCCCTACGAGACCATGGTCATTTTCGATACCGGAGCCGATGAGGCCGCGGTGAACGGGGTCCTCGACCGGGCCCTGGCGGCGCTGCGGGCGAAGGGCGGGAACCCCGGCCGCGTCGAGCGCTGGGGCCGCCGGACCTTCGCCTACGAGCTCCGGCACAAGCGCGAGGGCTACTACGTGCTCATCGAGTTGAACGCCGAGCCCCCGGCCGTCGCCGACATGGAGCGGGTCCTCGTCCTGGCCGACGAGGTGCTCCGCCACAAGGTCATCCGGCTCCCGGACAAGGTCGCCGGCCGTCGAGCCGCCGCGGCAGCGGCGGCCGCCAACGGGGAGGGCTGACCATGGCCGGGAATGCAGTCACGCTCGTAGGCAACATCACCCGCGACCCCGAACTCCGGTTCACCAACACGGGGCAGGCGACGGCCAGCTTCGGTCTGGCGGTCAATCGGCGGTGGCAGAACCGCCAGACCCAGGAATGGGAGGAGGCGACGTCCTTCTTCGACGTGGTCTGCTGGCGGGAAATGGCGGAGAACGCCGCCGAGTCGCTCAGCCGCGGCTCTCGGGTCATCGTCACCGGACGACTCGAGCAACGCAGCTGGGAGACGCCGGACGGCGACAAGCGGTCGAAGGTCGAGGTGGTCGCCGACGAGATCGGACCGAGCATCCGCTGGGCCACCGCGCAGGTCACCAAGAACGAGCGGCGGTCCCCGGGTGAGGGGCCGTCCGGCGGCGCCGCCCGCGGCGGGCAGTCGAGCGGGGGCGGCACACCTGCCGACTCCGGATACGGATACAGCGAGGAGCCTTTCTAGTCATGGCCAGGAACAATGATCGTGGGGGCAGCACCGCACGCCGGGCGCCGAAGGACAACGGTCGGCGCGTCAAGAAGAAGCCGTGTGCGCTGTGCAAGGACCGGGTGGAGTGGGTCGACTACAAGGACGTCGCCATGCTCCGCAAGTACATGAGCGACCGGGGCAAGATCCGGGCCCGCCGCGTGTCCGGCAACTGCACCCAGCACCAGCGGGATGTCGCCATCGCCATCAAGACGGCGCGCGAGCTCGTACTGCTCCCCTATACGCAGCGCACCACCACCGAGCGTCCCGGCGGCCGAGGTGGTCGTGGCGGTCGCGACGGCGGATTCGGCGGGGGAGGTGGGCGTCGTGGACGCGACGAGGAGCGCACCCTGGGGGAGGACGGCGCATCGACGGCCATCCCCGACGGCACGCCCCCGCTCGACGTCGCCGAGGGTGACGTCGTCGTACCGGACGGCGGTGGCGAACCGGTCGCCGTCGAAGTGCCCGAGGCGGGTGGGGCGTGATGAAGGTCCTCCTCCGCAGTGACGTGGACGGGGTGGGAAAGCGCGGCGACATCATCGACGTAGCTGGTGGTTTCGCCCGCAATCATCTCCTGCCGGCCGGCAAGGCGATCCTCGCCTCCGACGGGGTCGAGGCCCAGGCCGCCGCCATGCGCACGTCCCGTGACCTACGGGACGCCCGGGACCGCGAGGGTTCCGAGACCGTGGCCAAGACCTTGGTGGGGAACACCATCACCATCACGGCCCGCGCCGCCAACGACCGGCTCTTCGGCTCGGTCGGCACGGCCGACATCGTGCGTCACGTCGAGGAGCAGACCGGGGCGGTGATCGACCGCCACGACCTGGTGCTCGAGGAGCCGATCAAGACGGTCGGCGAACACAGCGTCCGCGTCGAGCTGATCGGCGGCGTCGTCTTCGAGTTGACGGTGGACGTGGTGGCCGAGGCCTGATCCCGGTCGGCCGCTCCCGTGGTGGCCGGACCCGGGGCCGGTCCACCACGACCGTCACACCCACGGCCCATGATGGGGCGATGCCCCGTGTCAGCGGTCCCCCGTCGTCCGAGCCGGTCCCCAGGGTCGGTCCGGTTGTCCACGGCCGGTCCACAGGCTCGACGTCGGCTTTCCCCAGGAAGATGCCCTTCCGCTCCACAGGCCGGATGGGCGAGGGTTGACGCACCATGGTCCAGGCATTCGACGACGCGCGACCCCGACGACTGCTCACCCCCCGAACCGGTGGGGCGAGCACGGCCGGGCGGGTTCCCCCGCACAACCTCGAGGCGGAGGAGTCCGTACTCGGGGCGATGCTGCTGTCGCGCGACGCCATCGCCGCGGCCATGGAGACCTGCAAGGCAGAGGACTTCTACAAGGCGTCGCACGGCTACATCTTCGAGGCGGTCACGTCGCTCTACCAACGCGGCGAGCCGGCGGACTGGGTGACGGTGACCGAGGAGCTCCGCCGCCGCGACCTCCTCGAGTCGATCGGCGACACCTCGGTGTTCGTCACCCTCCAGGCCAACACCCCGTCGGTCGGCAACGCCGAGTACTACGCCAAGATCGTGGAGGAGCTGGCCCTCCTGCGTCGACTGGTGTCCGTGGCGGGCGAGATCTCCGAGCTCGGGTACAGCGTTCCCGAGGACGTCTCGGAGGTGCTGGACCGGGCGGAGACCCTCGTCTTCGACGTCGCCCAACGCCGGGTGGTGGACACCATGACGCCGCTCGAGGAGCTGCTCGGTGCCACGCTCGACCACCTGGAGCAGCTCTTCGGCCGGAGTGAGACCGTCACCGGATTGGCGACCGGATACACGGACCTCGACGAGCAGCTCGCCGGGCTGCAGCCGTCCAACCTGATCGTCGTCGGCGCCCGGCCGGCCATGGGCAAGACGGCGTTCGCCCTAGGCATGGTCGCCAACGCCGGGGTGAAGCTCAAGAAGCCGGTGCTCCTCTTCTCCCTCGAGATGAGCCACATGGAGCTCACCCAGCGCCTGCTCAGCTCCGAGGCCCGTGTCGACGCGAGCCGGATGCGGACGGGCAAACTGCGCGAGGCCGACTGGCCGAAGATCGGGAACGCCATCAGCCGGATGAGCGAAGCGCCCGTCTACATCGACGACAACCCCAACCTCACGGTCATGGACATCCGGGCCCGGGCCCGCCGGCTGAAGAGCCGGGAGGGGCTCAGCCTGGTCGTCATCGACTACCTGCAGTTGATGACCGGGCGCCACGGGTCGGAGAACCGCCAGGTCGAGGTGTCCGAGATCAGCCGCGGCCTCAAGATCCTGGCCCGCGAGCTCGAAGTGCCGGTGGTGGCGCTGTCCCAGCTGTCGCGGTCCCTCGAGAGCCGGCCTGACAAG
>JAKAZC010000086.1 GCA_021826655.1 Actinomycetes bacterium
TGAGCTTGCTCAGGATGGCCCATGCCTCGTCGACCACCAGCAGTATCCGGTTGCGGTGGCGGGCCTCGACCGCGCTCTGGAGCCACGCCGCGGCACAGGCCATGAGCACTCCGAGCGCAGGCGAATGGTAGACCGCGGACAGGTCGAGCACGACCAGCGGACCGTCCAGCCGGATCCCGCCCGTGGTCGGCCCGTCGAACATCCCTCGCAGGTCGCCGTGGACGAGTCGACGCAGCTCGAGGGCGACGTCCCGCCCGTCCTCCACCAGATCGGCGCGGGTGGTCCGGAGCGCGGCGGCGGCACCGCTGCCCGGGTCGAGGAGGGCGTCGACCACCAGGGCCAACGTGGGCGCCGCGCAACGCCGACGCACACCGTCGTCGCCGTCCCGTCCGGCGGCGTCCTCGGTGGCCGCGGCCAACGCGGCGTCGACGGCCGCTCGCTCGCGTGGCAGCAGGTCCCGGCCCAGGCAGGACACCGCCAACGACGCGGTCAGGGCCGACCGGCGTGCCGCCACCCCGTCCGACCCCGGGCCGCCCGTACCCGAAGGATCGTCGGGGCCGCCGGTGTCCAGCGGGTTGAGCCGCACCGGACCGCCGGGCCGCAGTGCCACCGGTGGCACCCCCCACGCCTGGCACAGAGGGCCGTACTCCCCCTTCGGGTCGACCACCCAGGCACTCCGCCCGAACACGGCCTGACGCCACAGGTACGACTTGACGAAGCTGCTCTTCCCGCGGCCGATCTGGCCGATGACCACCATGTTCGGGTTGGTCACCGAGCCGTTCCGGTAGAGGGCGAAGGGGTCGTACACGAACGAGCCGCCCAGGACGTCCCGACCGACGAGGACCCCCTCGTGCCCCAGGCCGGCCTCGGCGACCAGGGGGTACGCGGCGCACAGGTGCCGGGTGGTGGCCACGTGGGCGGGCAGCGAGGGCGGGAGGCGGACCCCGAATCCGCTCACGACAGCCCGCGCCCCAACGGTAGGAGGCACAGCAGCGCGGCGTCCTGCTGGCCGTAGAGGCGGCGCACGTCGAGTCGGGACTGGCCCGCCGCCTGCTCGACGGCGGCACACGCCCCCACCAGCTCCCGCTCGCTGTCGGCCGTGACCCCGACGTAGCCGCTGAACCGGAACTGGTCGTGCGCCTCGGACAGCTCCACGTCACGGTCCTCGATGCTGGCGTGCTCCCGGGCGTGGCGCGCCGACGAAAGGAAGCCGTTGCGTCGTCGGAGCTCGCCGTCGGCGATGCCGGCAGTGCGCGCCTGCGCAACCTGGCGGGCGGCACGAACCGGGTCGACCGGCTCCATCACCACCGACAGCGTGCGCCGCAACGGTGCGAACAGCAGTGGCCCGAGGAAGTCCGGATGGACGTCGACCCGCGGCCACTCGCTCACCCAGTACACCGCGTGCCAGGCGCCGTCGGTGCGAACCGCGTCCCACCGTGCCCGGACGCCCATCGGCCACGGATCCCGGCGCTCCGGCCCGGCCGGGACCTCCGGCGATCCGCCCGGCGCCGGACCCAGCGCCTCCTCGAGCGCACGGCCGAGCGATCCGCGTCCTAGGACTCCGTCGACCACCAGGTCGGCCGCCGTCAACGAGCGGTGCAGGGCCGTGACCTCGCGGGCCAGCACGGCGATGGCGCCCCCCAGTCCGCCGCCGGCCGTCCGCACCGCGCGGACCGACCGCCCCCGGTGCACCGTCACCGCCACCAGCAGCCCGTGGCGCCGGGTGACCGGAGCCGCCTCGTCGAGCAGCGAACGGTAGGACCGGGTGGCCGGGGCCTCGTGGTCGAGCACGGCGTGGCCGGCGAAGTGGCCGTGCACGGCCCGTCCGTCATCGGGAAGGCACGTCTCCACCCACTGGAGTCGGTGTACGGCCGAACCCTCGCGGGCGAGCGAGGCGAGCACCCGGGCCCACGACGACACCCGCGCGTCCTGGTCGCCCGGGCCCAGCAGGGCGAAGCTGTGTCCCCGGACCGACAGCACCGCGGTGACCGTCCGGGCCCGCTCGTCGACCACGACCCCCATCCCCGGAGCACCGTCCTCGTCACCCGACGACGACCTGATCCGGAGCCCGTCGAAGACCGACCCGGGCGCCGGCTCGAACGGCCCGGGCTCCTCCGCCAGTCGGTCCCCATGCGGACCGGCGGCCACGGTCAGGCGCCGCCCGGAGGCCGGTCCCGGATCGGCCTGGAACCGGTGACCGGTGACACCGGTCACCGCCCAGCGCACCAGGACCGGCAACCACTGCTCGCCGGACCGGCCGGCGATCGGCCAGAAGGCGGTGACGACCGACGCGCCCACCAAGGTCGCGGCGACCAACACGCCCGGCAGCGACGGCCGGCTGCGGACGGCGAGGACGGCAAGGACCAGCCCGGTGGCGACGGTCGCCACCTGTCCGCCCCTCCAGCCCGCGATCACACCCCGACGCTCGAGCGGTGGGAAACGGTAGCGGACACGGCGGGGAGCGCCGCCGCCCTCCTCGCCGGTCACGGTTCCGGCGCCATGGGACGCGGGCGGCCCGAGACGAGGACGGGGCCGAGGTGGTCCCGACCGAGGTGGTCGGCGTACGGTGTCCCGCTCATGCGGGGGAAGGTGGTGACATAGGTCACACCGGACGGCATGACCGGCACCCCCGATGCCCCGTCGGTGCCGTGCGCCGGCGACCCGCCGTCCAGGACGGAGGCCTCGTCGGCGAGTCGGGCCGCGTCGAGGAGGGGGCCGTACTTCGCCTCCGTGGCCGCGAACCTGGCCATGACGAACGCCGAATTGGGGCTCGGCGGCGTCACCGGCACCGACCCGCCCGGATCCCACGGCAGGGGACCCTGCCAGTCGTCGGGCCGGTAGGGATCGACCTGCACCTCACTTGCGCTGCCGGTGCCACCGCCTGCAGGGCCTCCTGGAGGGCCGCCTGGAGGACCGGTGCCCCCGCCGGTGCCACCGAGACCGCCGAGACCGGTCAGCGCCCCCGGATTGCCCGAGCTCCCTGATCCGCCACCGGACGCGGCCGCTGCCCCGATCACCCCGACTGCGCCCGCCCCGGCGGCCAGCGACCCGGCCGCCGCCGACCGCATGGCCACATGGGCCAGTCCCTTCGTGGGGACCCCGGCCTGGTGCCGGGCCCGCTGGGTGAGCCCTTCCAGGTGACCCACGGCGCCGGCCTCGAGGAAGGGGAGCAGCCGGAACAGGGACCACGGGGCGAAGGCGGCCAGCAACAGGAGGGCCGCACCGCCCAGCACCGAGGCGAACCCGCCCCCGGTTCCGGACCCACCGGACGGGGTCGATCCCGTGCCACCGGCCAGTGCCCCGGCAGCCAGGCTCAGCACCGCCACGATCACCAGTTTGGAGAGCACCAGCGCGGCCAGGGTGTCCACCAGTCGGCGGGCCCAGTGACTGATGGCCGGCCACGCGAGTCCGGCCAGTGCGAGTGGCAGGAACAGCACCGCGACATACACGGCGGCCGCCCGTAGGAGCAGTTCCAACCACACCAGCACGGCACCGACCACGACGACGACGCCGCCGAGGAACAGCACGAACGTAGGTGCACCACCCGGTTGGGCGGCCTGCGCCGGGCCGAGTGCTTGGGTGACCGTGCCGAGGAAGTGGCCGGCGTCGAGACCCGATCCTCGGGACACCACGGCACACAGGTCGTCGGTCAAGGCCAGTCCGATCTGCACGAGGCTGACCGCCACCGCGGTGAGCAGGACCGCCAGCGGGACCTGGACCAGGACTGCGCGCAGCAGCATGGCCGCGCTCTGCCGGTAGAGGGCCTGCAGCACACCGAGCAGGAGGAGCGGGACGACCACCACCCCGGCCAGGCCGACCATGGTGGCGTAGTGGGCCCGGAACCAGGGGGCACCCAGATCGATGGACGTCGTCGTAGCCAGGACGCCACCGACCTGGCCGAGCAGCCAGGCGGCACCGCTCGTCACCCAGCTGCTCACCGCGTCGAGGACACTGCCGACTCCGAGCCCGACGACGGATCCCACGGCCGACCCGACAGCGCCAGAGACCGTACCGGCAACGGTGCCGCCGACCGAGCAGACCGCTCCGAGGCCGGTGCCCCCCAGCGCGCCGGCGGCGGACGGGCAGCCGGGCGACGGGATGGCGGGCAACCCGCCGAGGACCGACACTCAGTGCACGCCCTGACCGGTGGAGAAGAAGAAGTTGACGATGGCCGGGCCGGCACCGATCAGGAGGGCGGCGAAGCCGGATACCAGGACGGCCTTCCGACCGCTGTAGGACTGCTGGTAGTTCTGGCTGTGGGCGCCGAGCGCCCAGGCCGCGGCGCCGATGAGCAGACCGACCAGCGACAGTGCCAGGGCCCACCCGCCCAGTCCGTCGGTCAGTCGTTGGAGCACCTGGCCCCCGGGAAGTTGCGTCGGGTCCGGCGTCATGGTGACACCGAGGAGGCGCAGGTGGACGGACGTGGTCAGGGGGTCGGGAGCCATGCACGGCACGCTATGTCCCCTTCGCGCCCATTTCAATAGGTTCCATGGTTTTTCATGAGGTTTCGCTCGCCATTCGGAGCGTGGTCACCGTCCCGGCCCGGGCCTGCCACACTGGGACGGTGAAGCCGTACGTGATCGGGTACATCGTGCTGGGCCTGGTGGCGGTGGTCGCCGTCGTCGTCGCCAACCAGGTCGGGCGGCGTTCCGGGCGGCGGAGCCTGCAGCAACGGTTGACGGCGCTCTCCAACCGACTGGGCGTGGAGGCTCCCGACGACGCCGGCATGGAACCGGTCCTCAGTCATCTGGAGAAGGTCGCCGGTGACGCGGCCGAGGCGGTCACCGAGGCCAGCTCGGACGCCATCAGGCTCCGACGGGCCCTCGACACCCTGACCCAGGGCGTCATCGTGTGCGACGAGAACGGCGAGGTCGCCTTCCGCAACGCCCGGGCCGTGGCCCTGATGAACAACCGGCACGGGGACGCTCTGGCCGCCCAGGCCGTGACCGAACTGCTCGAGAACGCCTGGAGGGAGGGAACGGCCGAGCGCACCCTCGACCTCTACGGGCCGCCCCGCCAGACTCTGGCCGTCCGCACCCGGCTCATCGACGACGGCCGGCGTCCGCTCGGGGTGATCGCCATCATCGAGGACGTGTCCGAGCGGCGCAGGCTGGAGGAGATCCGTCGGGACTTCGTGGCCAACGTGAGTCACGAGTTGAAGACGCCCATCGGCGCCCTCGGCCTCCTGGCCGAGACGCTCACCGTGGAGCCTGATCCCGAAGTGGCCCAGCGACTGGCCTCGCGCATCCACGCCGAGGCCTTCCGGGTCAGCCGCATCATCGACGACCTCCTCGACCTCAGCCGCATCGAGTCGGAGGAGACCCCGCCCCGGGAGCCCATCTACATCAACCTGGTCATGGCCGAGGCCGTCGAGCGGGTCCGCTCGGCGGCGGAGCAGCGGCTCATCGCCATCGAACTCGACGAGCCCGACCCGCCGGTGCACGTGGTCGGTGACCGCCGTCAGCTCGTCTCCGCCATCCACAGCCTCCTCGAGAACGCCGTGACCTTTTCCTATGAGGACAGTACGGTTCGGGTCTCGGGTTCCCAGGCCGACGGTGAGATCCGGCTGTCGGTGTCCGACACCGGCGTCGGCATCCCCACCCGCGACCTCGAGCGCATCTTCGAGCGGTTCTACCGGGTCGACCACGGCCGCAGCCGTTCCACCGGTGGGACCGGCCTCGGTCTTTCCATCGTCCGCCACGTCGCCAGCAACCACCAGGGCCGGGTGGAGGTCGACTCGCGTGAGGGCGAGGGCTCCACCTTCACCTTGGTACTTCCCAACCCCCCCGAGTACACGGCGTGACGTCGCGCCGGCGTGACGTCGCGCCGTCGTGACGGCGTGCCGTCGGCACGAGTGGCCGACCCGCCGCCGGTGGGTAAGAGTGCAGGCGTGAGCAAGGAGCGGAAGAAGGACGCTGGACGCGCGGTGGAGGTCGAGATCCCCACCCAGACCCGCGTGTTGTTGGCCGAGGACGACGAGTCGTTCATCGACGCGCTGGTCATCGGCCTGACCCGCGAGGGGTTCGATGTCACCGTGGCCACCGACGGCACCGAGGCGCTGCGACTGTTCGCCGAGGTCGAGCCGGACCTCGTCCTGCTCGACGTGATGCTCCCCCGCCTGTCGGGCATCGACGTGTGCCGGTCCATCCGGGCCCACTCGAGCGTGCCCATCATCATGGTCACCGCCAAAGGAACCGAGATCGACACGGTCGTCGGCCTCGAGGTGGGGGCCGACGACTACGTCACCAAGCCCTACCGGCTCCGCGAGCTGGTGGCCCGGATGCGCGCCGTGCTGCGCCGCACGCCCGCCGACGTCGGGTCCGGGACCAGGACCGGCGACGCCGAGCAGACGAGCGGGGGGGCCGCGTCCGTTCCCCGCTCACCCGAGCGTCGCATCGAGCCAGGTTCCGTGCTCGATGCCGGGGGAATCCAGGTCGACGTCGACCGCCACCTCGTCTTCATCCGGGGCCAGGAGGTCCACCTGCGCCGCAAGGAGTTCGAGCTCCTGTCATTGCTGATGGAGAACGCCGGGCGACTGCTCACCCGCGACGTCCTCATCGACCGCATCTGGGGCTCCGACTACTTCGGCGACACCAAGACCCTCGACGTCCACATCAAGCGCCTGCGGACCCACATCGAGGAGGACTCGTCCTCCCCCAAGCTGATCACCACCATCCGGGGCGTCGGCTACCGCTTCGACGCCGCCCGGGACTGACCACCGCCGTCCGGCGTCCGGTCAGCCGGCGGCGGGGATGACCGTCTCGCCCCGCAGGTAGGGGGCGAGCACGTCGGGCAGCACGATCGACCCGTCCCCCCGGCGGCCCGTCTCGACGAGGGCGGCCCAGATCCGGGCCCAGGCCAGTGCCGACCCGTTGAGCGTGTGCACGAAGGACGGCGTCCCGCCGCCGGTCGGCCGGTAGCGGATGTTGGCCCGCCGGGCCTGGTAGTCGGTGCACCAGCTGACCGAGGAGACCTCCAGCCACTGGTCGACCCCGGGCGAGTAGACCTCGAGGTCGAAGGTCCGCGCGGCCGAGTTTCCGATGTCGCCGGTGCACAGGTCGAGCACCCGGTACCTCAGTCCGAGCACCTGCAGGAGCGACTCGGCCCGGGCCACCATCGAGACCAGCAACTCCGGCGCCTGCTCGGGCGTGGCGTATGCGAAGAGCTCGACCTTCTCGAACTCGTGGACACGGAGCAGACCCCGGGTGTCCCGGCCCGCCGCTCCCGCCTCGCGCCGGTAGCAGGCGGTCCCGGCCGTAAGCTTCAGGGGCAGGTCGTCCTCTTCAAGCACGTCACCCCGCCACATCGAGGTCAGCGGCACCTCGGCGGTGGGGATGGCCCAGAGGCCGTCGCGCTCCAGGTGGTAGGCCTCCTCCTCGAACTTCGGCAGGTGCCCGGTCGAGACCATCGTCTCGGTCAGCACCAGGGTCGGGGGCCGGACCTCCTCGAACTCGTCGGCGTGGCTGTCGAGGGCGAACGAGGTGAGCGCACGCAGCAGCCGGGCCCCGAAGCCGCGGTAGAGGGGGAACATCGATCCGGACAGTTTCGCCCCGCGCTCCATGTCCAACAGCCCGAGCTCGGCACCGACGTCCCAGTGGGGGACACGCTGGGCCGCCGTGTACTCGGGTACCGGCCCCAGCCAGGTCCGGACCACCAGGTTGTCGGCTTCACCGACGCCGTCGGGCGCGTCGGGGGCGGGCAGGTTCGGGAGGTAGAGCAGGGCCTGGCGGACGTCGTCCTGGGCGCGCTCGGCCACCGCGTGGAGTGCGCGTTCACGCTCGCCCGCCGAGCGGCTGTCGTCGGTCAGTCGTTCGGCCAGCGCCGTGTCGCCGACCTTGCGTGCCGCGCCCACCTGCTTCGACATCGCCCGGACGGACGCCCGGAGCTCGTCCCGCTCGTGTACGGCGACGCGGGCGGCCGCGTCGAGCACCACCAGCCGGTCGACTTCGGCGGGGTCGACCCCACGTCGGGCCAGGGCGGCCTTCACCGTATCGGCGTCGTCGCGGACCAGTCGGATATCGATCATGTCGACACAACGGTAGCGTGGCCACCCGTGGACCACGCCGACTCACCCCCGATCCCCGCAGGCAGCGCACCGGTGGTCGAGTGCGATGGTCTGGTGATCCGCTACGGCGACACCGTGGCCGTGGACCGCCTGTCGTTCACCGCACGCCGGGGAGAGGTGCTCGCACTTCTCGGTCCGAACGGCGCCGGAAAGACGAGCACGGTCGAGGCGCTCGAGGGGTACCGGCCCGCCGCCGCCGGGACCGTGCGGGTGCTCGGGCTGGACCCGCGACGCGACCACACCGACCTGGTGCGGCGGATGGGGGTCATGCTCCAGAACGGGGGGGTCTATCCGATGCTCGGCCCCGCCCAGGTCCTCCACCTGTTCGCCGCGTATTACGACGAGCCCGAGGACCCCGACGCACTCCTGGACCTGGTCGGCCTGACCGCCGCCCGGCGCACCCCGTGGCGCCGGCTGTCCGGTGGCGAGCAGCAACGACTGTCCCTCGCCCTCGCACTGGTGGGACGACCCGACGTCCTGTTCCTCGACGAGCCCACGGCCGGCGTCGACCCCGAGGGCCGGATCGTCGTCCGGGACCTGATCGCAGCCCAGCGCGCCCGTGGGCGCTGCGTCCTGCTCACCACCCACGAGTTGGCCGAGGCCGAGCGGGTGGCCGACCGGGTGGTGATCATCGACCGGGGTCGGTTGCTGGCCGAGGGCACCCCGGTGGAGCTGGCGGCCGGCACGGCCGACGGCTCGGTGCGGTTCTCCACCGACCCGGGCATCGACGCCGACTCGTTGGCCGTCGCCGTCGGTCCCGGGGCCACCGTCTCGGAGGTGCGTCCCGGCTCCTACCGGCTGGACCTGCCCGACGGCGCCGGAACCCCGCCGGCAGTGGCCTCGCTGGCTGGCTGGCTGGCCGAGCGGGACCTGGCGCTCGGTGACCTGCGCACCGGCCGGTCCCTCGAGGAGGCCTACCTGGCCATCACCGGCGCCCGGGACGTACCGGCTCCCGGGACCGGACGTCGTCGTCGCAGGCCGGCGCGCTGATGCGACCCCTGATCGCCCAGCTGCGGGCCGAGCTGACCCTGGTGGTGACCAACGGCGAGACGTTGTTCCTGACCCTGGGCATCCCGGTGGTCTTCCTGCTCTTCTTCAGCGCGGTGCACGTACTGCCCACCGGCACCCCTCACCCGGTCGACTTCCTCGTCCCCGGCGTACTGGCACTCGCCGTCATGGCGACGTCGATGACCGCACTGTCCATCGGCACCGCCTTCGAGCGCGGCTACGGCGTGCTGAAACGCCTCGGTTCCACCCCGCTCGGACGTCCCCGCCTGCTCGCCGCCAAGATCCTGGCCGTCCTCGGCGTCGAGTTCGTCCAGGCCGCGGTCCTGGTGGGTGTGGGCGAGCTCCTGGGCTGGCGTCCGGGCGGTTCCGGCGGTTCCGGAGCGCTGGTCGGCGAGGCGCTCGTCGCCATGGCGCTCGGCACCATGGCGTTCG
>JAKAZC010000087.1 GCA_021826655.1 Actinomycetes bacterium
CCTCTTCGGGCGCGAGCGCACCGAGGAGGAGGTGGCCGGCATCAGCAGCGAGATCGTGCTCGCCCGTGCCACGGATCCCGCCGCCCGCGAGGTCGGCCAGGACGGCGGGTTCGTGTCCGCGCTGCTCATCTGGGCGCTCGAGCACGACATGATCGATGCCGCCCTGGTCTCCGCGCTCGAAGGCGACGGCACCTCGTGGAAGGCGGTGCCCGCCGTGGCCCGCGACCGCGCCGAGGTGCTGGCCACCGCCGGCTCCCGCTACACGTACTCGGCCAATCCCATGGCCTACGCCGAGGCGATCGGGGGCGGCGCCGAGCGGATCGCGCTGGTGGGCATGGGGTGCCAGGCTTCGGCGCCCCCGATGATGTCGGCCCGCAAGGCCGGGAAGGTCGCCCGCCGCCTCACGCTGTCGATCGGCCTCATGTGCTCGAAGACCTTCGACGACGCCATCTTCCCCGAGCTGTTCGAGGCGCGCTACGGCCTCGCCCGCGAGCAGATCGTGAAGATGAACATCAAGGGCGTCTTTCAGGTGTGGATGCGCGACGGCAGCTTCCACGAGATCCCCCTGAAGGAGGCGCACGAGTTCACCCGCGAGGGCTGCAAGGCCTGCCCGGACTTCGCCGCGGAGCACGCGGACATCTCCACCGGCGGCATCGGGGCGTTCAACGACTGGACCCTGACCATCATCCGCACCGAGCGCGGGCGGGAGCTGTTCGACTCCATGGTGGCCGGCGGGGCCGTCGAGCTCCGACCGATCGACGAGGACCCGGGGGCGGTGGCCCTCATGCGCAAGCTGAGCCGGGTCAGCCGGAAGCGCTGGCCCGCCACCGCGGTCCCGATGCCCGGCCTCCTGCCCCGCCCCACCGGATAACCGCGGAGGGTCGGCGGCAACCCGCCGGCGACAGCCGCGTCCCGCGCCGCCGGCGCGGCCTCAGGCGCCGAGCGCCCGGGCGCGGGCGAAGACGGCGTCGAACATCTCCTCGGTGAGGGTGCCGGTGAAGGTGTTCTGCTGGCTCGGGTGGTACGAGCAGAGCATGACGTGACCGCCCGGCATCGGGTGCTCGGCGAGATGGGCGAACCTCGGCCTCGGCCGGATCCCGACGAGCCCGGCGAGCGCCGAGCAGGCGAACTGCCCGAGCACCACGACGACCCGCTTCTCGGTCAGCAGCTCGAGCTCCTCCCGAAGGTACGGCACGCAATTGTCCCGCTCCCCGGGGGTCGGCTTGTTGGCCGGCGGGGCGCACCGCACGACCGCCGACACCCACGCGCCGGTGAGCTCGAGACCGTCGTCTTTCCGGATGCTCTCGGGCCGGTTGGCGTACCCGGCGCGCCAGAGCGCCCGGAAGAGCCAGTCGCCGGACCGGTCCCCGGTGAAGATCCGTCCCGTGCGGTTCGCCCCGTGGGCCGCGGGGGCCAGGCCGACCACGAGCAGCCGCGCCCCGGGGTCGCCGAAGCCCCGAACCGGGCGGCCCCAGTAGTGCTCGCCGGCGAACGACGCCCTGGGCGACGCCGCCACCTCCTCCCGCCAGGACACGAGCCGGGGACAGCGCCGGCACGATTCGATCTGCGATCCCAGGTGCCCCAGCGCCCGGGCACGTCGTTCGGATTGCCCCATTCCTGGCAGCCTACGATGGGGTGAATGCCCCCCTCCCGCAGGTCCATCCGGTCGAACGGCGCCGCCCCGGCGACGGCCGTTCCCAGGCGTGCCGCCGCGCCGCGTGCGCGCACCGGGGGGGCGGGCCACGCCGCTCCGGGAAAGGGCTCCGCCCCGACCGTGGTCCTGCTCGTCCGCCACGGCACGACGCCGACGACCGGCAAGGTCCTCCCCGGCCGGGCCCCCGGGCTGCACCTGTCGGAGGCGGGCAGGAGGCAGGCCGACGTGGTCGCCTCGCGGATGGCCGAGCTCGCAACCCCGCCGAGCGTGATCTACACCTCGCCGTTGGAGCGGGCCCGCGAGACCGCGGCTCCCACCGCGAAGGTGCTGGGGCTGCGGCCCAGGACGGACCGGGGGCTGGTCGAGTGCGACGTCGGCTCGTGGACCGGCGCCTCCCACGCGCGGTTGGTCAAGCGCCCCGAGTGGTCCCACGTCCAGCGCTGGCCGTCGGGCTTCCGCTTCCCCGACGGCGAGTCCTTCGCCGAGATGTCGGTGAGGGCCAACGACGCGGTGCTGCGCCTCGCCCGAGCCCATCCGGGACAGACCGTCGTCGCCGTGTCCCATGCCGACCCGATCAAGGCGGTGGTGGCGTCGGCCTCCGGGGTGCCGCTCGACCTGTTTCAGCGGTTCGTCATCTCGCCGTGCTCCATCTCGGCCCTGGTCTTCGGGCCGGGCGGTACCCACGTGCTGTGCGTGAACTCCACCGGATCCCTGCGCGAGCTGGTGCTGTCGTGACCGAGCTCGACCTCGGCGCGCCGGACCGGTTCACCGTGGGCACCCTCGGATCGGTCGGCAACCGGACGTTCCTCGTGCAGTGCCAGCAGGCCGCCACCGTCCTGACCATGAAGATCGAGAAGAACCAGGTCGCCGTGCTGGCCAGCTACCTCGCGCGGATCGTGCGCGAGCTGAAGCGGCCGGGCCACCTCCCCGACGACCTCACCCTCCGGTTCGACGAGGACGACGAGCCCGACTGGGTGGTCGGCACGATCGGCGTCTCCTACGACGAGGCGTCAGACCGCCTCGTCGTCGTGGCCGAGGAGCTCGTGGCCGAGGACGAGGTGGGCCGGTCCGCGCGGATCGCCGTCACCAAGGAGCAGGCGGCCGCCTTCGCCATCCGCGCGACCCAGCTCGTCGAGGCGGGGCGCCCGTCGTGCCCGCTCTGCGGCCTGCCCCTCGACCCCTCCGGGCACGATTGCCCACGCACCAACGGCCACCGGCCCCCGGCCGTCTGAGCGGCGCAGCGGTGGGCACGCCCGACGTCGCCGAGGTCCTCGGAGCCGGCGAGATGACGGTGCACGGGCGGATCCCGGGCAGCTCCAACGCCACCCTGCTCGTGACGTGCACGCTGCACGGGGTCGAGCTCATGGCCGTCTACAAGCCTGCCCGGGGCGAGCGCCCGCTCTGGGACTTCCCCACCGGCCTGCACCGGCGGGAGATCGCGGCCTACGAGCTCGCCCGGGCCCTCGGCTGGGACCTGGTGCCCGAGACCGTGGGGCGGGCCGAAGGCCCCTACGGCCCCGGCTCGGTGCAGCGGTTCGTGCCCGAGGACGGCGGGGCCCACTACTTCACCCTGCGCGAGCAGCCCGGGTGGTGGCCGACGCTGAAGATGTTCGCGGCGTTCGACGTGGTGGCCAACAACGCCGACCGCAAGAGCGGCCACGTCCTGCTGGCCGAGGGCCGCCTCTGGGGCATCGACCACGGCCTGTGCTTTCACGAGGAGCCGAAGCTGCGGACGGTCATCTGGGACTTCGCGGGCGAGCCGGTCGATCCGGGCCTGCTCGGCGACCTGAGGCGGCTCAGCCGGGACGGGCTTCCGGCGCGGCTGGAAGAGCTGCTCGAGCCCGAGGAGCAGGATGCGCTGCTGTCGCGCGTGGCCCGGCTGACCCGCGCCGGGGAGCTGCCGACTCCCTCGGACCGGGGGCGGTGGCCCCCGTACCCGTGGCCCCTCGTCTGAGCCGCCCGAACCGGACCGCCGCGGCGTCCCGTCAGTACGTCCGGGGGACCAGGGCGCTCACGTCCTCGCCGGCCATCATCCTGGCGGGCAGGGCGGTGTCCCAGTAGTCGGTCCAGCGACTGATCCTGCCGTCGCGCACCACGAAGGCGCCCATCACCGGTACGCCGTGCAGGGTGCCGTCCGGCCCCCTCATCATGTCGAGCCGCTCGGTCAGGACCACGTCGCCGTTCGCGGCGAGGTTCTGCATCCGGTACTCGTAGGAGTCGGGGAACATCGCGAACTGGGCGGCCAGGTTCTCGACGACGGCATCCACGCCGGCCGCAGCCTCCATCCCCGTGTTCTGGTACACGGCGTCGTCGGCCAGGTACCCGCGGAGTGCCTCCGCGTCCCGCCGGACCATCGCTGCACAGAACTCCCGCACGATGCCTGCCGCGTCACTCATGCGCCGCTCCCTGAGGGTCGAAGACATACAACTTGTATGTAGACGATACTGAGGGGATGTCAGGTGGTCAAGAGCCCACCACGCGGGCTTCGCGGGTCGCGCGGCGCTCGGAGGCCACGAAGGCGGCGCTCGTCGCCGCCGCTCGGCGCCTCTTCGTCGCGAAGGGCTATTTCTCGACCGGGACCGAGGAGATCGTCGCCGAGGCCGGGGTGGGGACGAGAGGAGCGCTCTACCACCACTTCGCCGACAAGCAGGCCCTCTTCCGGGCGGTCTTCGAGAGCGTCGAGGAGGACCTGCTGGCCACCGCGGGCGCCACGCCGGGATCGACCGGCGCCTTCGACCGGCTGCGGGCCGGGCTCGTCGGCTTCCTCGACGCCGCCGCCGTCAGCCGAGAGGTCCAGCAGGTCCTCCTCGTCGACGGCCCCGCCGTGCTCGGATGGCGACAGTGGCGCGCTCTCGAAGAGCACTACGGGCTGGGCGCCATACGTGGCCTGCTCCACCAGGCCCTCGCCGAGGGCGCCATCGCCGCGCAGCCGCTCGACGCGCTCGCCCACATCCTTCTGGCCGCGGTGGACGAGGCGGCCCTCTACATCGCCAACTCCCCCGACCCTCCGACCGCCCACGACGAGACCGTCGACGCGATGGAGCGGCTCCTGCGCGGGATCAGCGCCTGAGCGCGGCCGATCAGCTCCGGGCCTTCAGCTCCTCGATCAGCGCGGGCAGGACCTTGTGCACGTCGCCCACGATCCCGAGGTCGGCGACCGAGAAGATCGGTGCGTCCTGGTCCTTGTTGATCGCCACGATGTTCTTGGAGCCCTTCATGCCGACCAGGTGCTGGGTCGCTCCCGAGATCCCGCAGGCCACGTACACGGTCGGCTTGACCGTCTTGCCGGTCTGACCGACCTGGTGCGAGTAGGGGACCCAGCCGGCGTCGACGATGGCGCGGCTGGCCCCGGCGGCGCCGTGCAACAGGCCGGCCAGCTCCTCGATCAGCGCGTAGCTCTCGGCCGAGCCGAGCCCACGGCCACCCGACACCACGACCGGCGCCTCGTCGAGCTTGGGGCCCGTCCGGGCCTCCTCGTGCCGGCCCACGATGCGCGCGCCGGCGGTGCTGCCCCCGTCCGGGGCAGGTGCCGCGACCACCTCGGCAGGTCCGCCGCCCGAGGGCTCGGCCGCGAACGACTTGGCCCGGATGACGAAGATCCCGGGTCCCTCACCGGTGAACCTGGCGGTGACGATGTGGCTCCCACCGAACACGGGGTGCTGGGAGGAGAGCCCGCCGTCCGCGACGAGCCCGGTGACGTTCGTCAGGACCGGCCGGTCCAGCTTGACCGACAGCCGCCCGGCCACGTCGCGCCCGTCGTAGGTCGCGGGCACCAGCAGCGCGTCCGGCACGTTGCCGGCCGCCACGAGGGCCGCGATGGCCCCGGCGACCGGCACGCCCGGCAGGGCCCCGCCCAGGTCGCCGACGTCGTACACCCTGGTGGCCCCGTACTCGCCCAGTGCGGCGGCCAGCGAAGCGGTGTTCGGGCCCCACGCCACCGCCTCGACGGTGGAGGCCACGCTGCGCGCCTCGGTCAGGAGCTCGAGGGTGACCGGGGTCGGTCCCGACTCCCGTTCCTCCGCGAGGACCCAGATCTTGTCGATCGCCATGTCAAACCACCTTGAGCTGCTCGAGGAAGGCGGCGATGCGCTGGGCGCCGTCGCCTTCGTCCACGACGATCTCACCGCCGGCCCGGGCCTCGGCCTCCGAGACGTCGGTGATCTCCTGCCGGGCGCCCGCGGCGCCCACCTGCGAGGCGTCGATCCCGAGATCGGCCCCGGTCAGCACGTCCACGGGCTTCGACTTGGCCGCCATGATCCCCTTGAACGACGGGTAGCGGGGCTCGACGACCCCGGCGGTCACCGTCACCACCGCCGGGAGCGGGCTCTCCACCTCGTCGTAGCCCGCCTCCGTCTGGCGCTCGACCCGGAGGGTCGAGGACTCCACCGACACCTTCTTGGCGAAGGTCACCGAGGGCCAGCCGAGCAGCTCCGCCACCTGAACGGGCGTGGTGCCGGTGTAGCCGTCCGTCGACTCGGTGGCGGTCAGCACCAGGTCGGCACCGGCCCGCTGGATGGCCGCGGCCAGGACCTTCGCCGTTCCCAGGGCGTCCGACCCGGCCAGCGCCTCGTCGCTCACGAGGATCGCCCCCGCCGCGCCCATGGCGAGAGCGGTCCGCAGCCCGGAGGTCTCCCCGTTCGGAGCCATCGACACCAGCGTGACGGCATCCCCCTCCCCCGACGCGAGCTGCAGTGCCATCTCGACGCCGTAGGAATCGGAATCGTCGAGGATGAGCTTGCCGGAACGGTTGAGGGTATGGGTTCCCGGGTCGAGCGACGGGGGTGCCGCGGGGTCGGGAATCTGCTTCACACAGACGACGACGTTCATGGCCTGCATTGTTGACGACGACGAGGGTCCCTCGCCATTCGACATCCGGAGCAGGGAAGCGGGGACGGGCCTCAGCTTCCCCTGACGACCGCCATCGCCTCGGCAGGGCGGTCCGTGATCACGGCGTCGACCCCGAGGTCGACCATCGCCTGCAGGTCCGCCGGGGCGTTCACCGTCCAGACGTTCAGGGCGAGGCCCGCCTGCCGTGCCCCCCGCACCAGGGATGCATCCACCCAGCTGACGAAGGGGTGCACGCAGTGGTAGCCGCGGCCCGCGACCGACCCGAGCGTTCCGTGGGGATCGACGACCGGCGGGACCAGCCATCCGAGCCGGACCTCCGCCCCGGCGGCGCGGGATGCCAGGAGCGCCGCGTCGAGCACGTCGGTGCTGAAGGACGAGAGCACGACCCGCCCGGCCGCGCCCGATCCGACGACGGCCCCGACCGCCGCCGCGGCGATCGCCGCCGGCCGGGTCGGGGCGTCCCGGGAAGAGGTCTTGATCTCGACGTTCACCACCATCCCCTCGCAGGTCGACAGCACGTCGAGGAGCGACGGCACGGATGCCGGGAGGTCCGCCGCCCGAACCTCGGCGATGGGGCCCGACCCGGGGACGACCGCGTCGTGGTGGACCACGAGCTCACCGTCGGCGCTCAGGTGCACGTCGAGCTCGACCCCGTCGGCACCGAGCCGGCGGGCCCATACGAACGCTTCCAGCGTGTTCTCCTGCTGGCCGCCACCACGGCCGCGATGTGCCCACACCGCGGTCCTGCCGCCGGTGGGCGCGAGTCGATCCCCGGACCCGGGGACCGACTCGCGGGCGGCGCCGAATGCCGGGTCGGCCCGTGATCCGGCACCTACAGACCCGAAAAAACCCTTGCAAGCTATGAAATCTCCCGTTAATCTTCTCAGGCCAAGCGGCATTTTCACGACGGGCACCAGATGGGTCCGAGCATGTGAAAATCTTCACAAACCTCGTGGGTGGAGGAATCAATGGCGCTCATGTGGAACCGGACGGTCGACTGGGACTCCGGCGACTGGCGACGCGAAGCAGCGTGTCGGAACACCGAGCCGGACCTGTTCTTTCCCGTCGGCACGACCGGGCCGGCATTCGACCAGATCGAAATGGCGAAGCGGGTCTGCCGGGCCTGCGAGGCGCAGGACCCCTGCCTCGACTTCGCCCTCGCCACCAACCAGGAGTCCGGCGTCTGGGGCGGGACGTCCGAGGAGGAGCGGCGCAAGCTCCGCAAGGCATGGTTGGCCGCCAGGCGGAGCAACCGGGCCAGCTGAGCCCACCGGGTCACGGGCCCTGCGGGCCCGCCCGTACCGGACCAGCGAGGCCGCGCCGTCTCAACCCCGGGCACGGCGTGTCGGCACCCTTATGACCGCCCGGGTGCCCCAACCCTCGCTCGCCGCCACCCCTTCCATCACGATCGACCCCTCGAGCTGACTGACCACGAGGTCGCGCACGATCGAGAGCCCGAGGCTCGTCGTCCGCTCGATGTCGAACCCCGGCGGCAGCCCGCAGCCGTCGTCCCTGACTTCCACCCGTAGCTCGTCCCCCCGATTGGCGAGGGCCACCGTCACATGGCCGGTCCTCCCGCCTGGCGCGCCGTTGCCCGCCCCGCCGTCGCCCGGGGGTTCGGCGGGCACGAAGGCATGCTCCACCGCGTTCTGCAGGAGCTCGGCCAGCGCGACGGCCAGCGGCGTCGCCACTGCGGCGCTCACGTCGCCGGGGTCACCCTTCACCGTGATCTCCACCGCCTGCGACGACACGATCGAGTCGGCGGCCATCTGCACCAAGGACGCCACGATCTCCGCGAACGGAACCTGGTCGCCCGGATCCCGCGAGAGGATCTCGTGGACGAGGGCGATCGAGCGGACCCGGCGCTCGGCTTCGCGCAAGGCCTCGCGACCGGCACCGACGTCCACCCGGCGCGCCTGCAGGCTGAGCAGCGACGAGATGGTCTGCAGGTTGTTCTTCACCCGGTGGTGCACCTCGCGTATCGCGGCGTCCTTCGACAGGAGGAGCCTGTCGAGGCGCCGGACGTCGGTGACGTCCCGCAGGAGGATCATGGCGCCGGTCACCAGCCCGTGCGAGATCAGGGGTATGCAGTGGACGAGCACGATGACGTCGGGACGGCGCTCCACCTCCTCCACCACCGGCCGGCCGGTCGCCAGGGCCCATTCGACCGCCGACTCCTCGACGCCGAGCTCCGTCAGGCGGCGGTGCTCGGGCTGGGAGTAGACGCCCATCCGGTGGAAGGCATTGATCGCGTTCGGGGAGGCGAACTCCACCCTCCCCTCGGCATCCACCACCACCACGCCGTCCACCACCCTCGGGGCCTCCTCCGTCCCCACGTCCTCGCCTGGGAACGGGAACGCCGACTCGGCCACCATCGCCGCCAGTCGCTCGTACACGTGGAGGTACGTCTGCTCGAACATGCTCGTCACGCCCCGGAGCGGTGCCGAGGACATCCGGAGGAGCACGGCCACGACCTTGCCCCCGAAGCGGACGGGAACGTTCTCGACCGGGATGGTCTCGCCGAGCGACGAGTGCAGGAACTCGCCGTGCTCGATCCGGCCGTGCTGCAGGGCCGCGCTGGTCAGCCCCCACTCCCCCTCCCCCACGGTCTCGCCCACGAGGTCCTGCTCCACCAGGGTCGGGCGGTTGTTCGGCCGTACCTGGCCGACCACCACCATCTGCCCCTCGCCCCGGCGATGCGCGGGCGACACCGGCACCACCAACAGCAGGTCCGAGAACGCGAGGTCGGCCAGCATGCTCCACGATCCGAGCAGGCGCTGCACGTGGCCCAGCTCCTCCTGGTCGAGGTCGGTGTGGAGCTGGGCCAGTTCGGCCGGTGTCGGCATCGCCGTCCTCAGCCGCGGCCCGGGGGGCCGGGGGTGCCCAGCGCAGAGCCGGCGCCGGGCCCTCCCGACGGCACGGCGTCCGCGGGCGCGGCGCCCGACGGCACGGCGTCCGCGGGCGCGGCGCCCGACGGCACGGCGTCCGCGGGCGCGGC
>JAKAZC010000088.1 GCA_021826655.1 Actinomycetes bacterium
TCGTACGGCGCCTCGGGCACGACCCCTCCGACGTCCGGCACGTCGATGACCAGGTCGCCCGAGGGCCGTCGCTCCACCGCCGCCCCGAGGGCCGACAGCACCTCGGCCATGGTGTCGACGTCGGAGATCCGGGGCACGTTGCGCAGGACGTGGCGACCCTCGGCCAGGAGGCACGCGGCCATCAGCTTGAGCGCCGAGTTCTTCGCCCCGCCGGCCCTGATCGTGCCCGAGAGCGGGCCGTTGGGTCGGACGACGAAGCGATCCACGGGTCCCAAGTATGGCGGGTGCGGGCGAGGGGCCCGGGCGATCCCCGGCCCGGGCGCCCTGACCTGGGGAACCCGGGAACGGGTCCGCCATCCGCCGGGCTGCCCGCTATCGTCGGGCGCTGTGGAGCGTCAACGACAGGCCCCGGACCGCAACCTCGCGCTGGAACTGGTCCGGGTGACCGAAGCGGCCGCCATGGCCGCGAGCCGATGGATGGGACGGGGCGACAAGGAGGGGGCCGACGGGGCGGCCGTGAACGCCATGCGGGTCGTCCTGTCGACCGTGTCGATGAACGGCGTGGTGGTGATCGGCGAGGGGGAGAAGGACGCGGCCCCCATGCTCTTCAACGGCGAGCGCATCGGGGACGGGTCGCCGCCCGACACCGACATCGCGGTGGACCCGATCGACGGCACCACCCCGACCGCGCTCGGCCGGGGCGGCGCCCTGGCCGTCATCGCCGTCTCCGAGCGGGGCACCATGTTCGACCCCGGGCCCTGCGTCTACATGGAGAAGATCGCCGTCGGGCCGCGCGGCCGCGGGTCCGTCGACATCAGGGAGTCCCCGACCGACAACCTCCTGGCCCTGTCGAAGGCCCTCGGGCTGCCCGTGCGCGACCTCACCGCCGTGATCCTCGACCGCCCCCGCCACGCCGACCTCATCGCCGAGGTGCGGGCCTCGGGTGCCCGCATCCGCCTGATCACCGACGGTGACGTGGCCGGCGCGATCGCCACCGGCTGGCCCGGGGCCGGGGTCGACATCCTCTTCGGCGTGGGGGGGACACCCGAAGGCGTGCTCGCCGCAGCCGCGCTCAAGTGCATGGGGGGCGAGATCCAGGGGAAGCTGTGGCCCCGCGACGACGGGGAGCGGCAGGCGGCCCTCGCCGCCGGCTACGACCTCCACGCGGTGCTGACCACCGACGACCTGGTCGGGGGTGACAACTGCTTCTTCGCCGCCACCGGGATCACCGACGGCGAGCTGCTGCAGGGCGTCCGATACCACGACTTCGGCGCCACCACCTCGTCCCTCGTGATGCGGTCGCGCTCGGGGACGCTGCGCAAGATCGACGCCAGCCACCCGCTGGCCAAGCTGGCCGAGTTCAGCTCGATCGAATTCTCCTGAGGCGCCACGCCGGCCGCGGCCGGCCGCTGCGTCCCCGGGGCGCCTCAGCTTGCGGTCACCCCGGCCACCGCCAGGCGAACCTCGGCCCGGCGCAGCGCGGCCTCCGCCTGGGCCAGCTCCAGGTCCTCGGGCGTGAGCGGGTGCTCGCCCGCCTCGGCTCCCCCGCCGGCCGCCGGGCCGGCACCGGTGCGGCCCGCCGCCCTGAGCTCCTCCACCCTCGCCGACGCCGTCGCCCGGGCCTGCTCGGCCCTCGCCACGTCGATCCGCTCCGCCGCCTCGGCCACACCGGCGAGGACGGTGACCAGGGTGCCGCCGGGTCCGTCACCGCTCTCCGCGCCGGCGGTACCCACCTGCAGGTAGCCCCCGTGCACGGCGAACCGCAGGGGCTCCCCCTCCACCGGGTCCACCCGGACCTCGCCGGGGACGATGTCGGTGATGAGCGGGGAGTGCCCGTCCAGCACGGTCAGGTCGCCGTCGGAGCTCCGCAGCACCACCGCCCGCGCCCTCGCTTCGAGGAGGGTCTCCTCGGGGGTGACCAGCTCGACCGCGAAGGTGCCGTCGGCCATCAGGTGTCCTGCAGGGTGGCGGCCTTGGCCAGGACCGACTCGGCCCCGCCGACGTTCAGGAACGCCTGCTCGGGAACCTCGTCGAGGTCGCCCCTCACGAGCGCCTCGAAGGACTCGACCGTCTCGTCGACCGGGACGGTGACCCCCTTCAGCCCGGTGAAGACCTCGCCCACGTTGAAGGGCTGGGACAGGAACCGCTGGATCTTCCGGGCTCGCGACACGGTGATCCGGTCCTCCTCGGAGAGCTCGTCGAGCCCGAGGATGGCGATGATGTCCTGCAGCTCCTTGTAGCGCTGCAGGACGCCCTGCACCTGCCGGGCGACCCGGTAGTGGCGCTCGCCCACGATCTCGGGCGTCAGGATGTTGGAGGTGGAGGCCAACGGGTCGACCGCAGGGTAGATGCCGAGGGCGGCGATCTGGCGGGAGAGCTCGGTGGTGGCGTCGAGGTGGGTGAACGTGGTGAAGGGCGCGGGGTCGGTGTAGTCGTCCGCCGGCACGTACACCGCCTGTACGGACGTGATCGACCGGCCCTTGGTCGACGTGATCCGCTCCTGCAGCTCGCCCATCTCGTCGGCCAGCGTCGGCTGGTAGCCCACGGCCGAGGGCATGCGCCCGAGCAGCGTCGACACCTCCGAGCCCGCCTGCACGAACCGGAAGATGTTGTCGATGAAGAGCAGCACGTCCTGGTTCTGCACGTCTCGGAAGTACTCGGCCATCGTCAGCGCGGCGAGGCCCACCCGGAGGCGGACGCCGGGCGGCTCGTCCATCTGGCCGTACACGAGGGCCGCCTTCTCCATCACGCCCGACTCGCGCATCTCGAGCCAGAGGTCGGTGCCCTCGCGGGTCCGCTCACCCACCCCGGCGAACACCGAGACCCCGCCGTGGTTGATGGCGACCCGGTTGATCATCTCGAGGATGAGCACGGTCTTGCCGACGCCCGCACCGCCGAACAGGCCGATCTTGCCGCCCTGCACGTAGGGCTCGAGGAGGTCGATGACCTTGATCCCCGTCTCGAACATCAGGGCCCGCGGCTCGAGCTGGTCGAAGTCGGGCGCCGGGCGGTGGATCTCCCAGCGGTCGTCGACCGGGCCGATGTCGTCGGTGTCGAGCGGCTGGCCGAGCACGTTGAAGACGTGGCCGAGGACCGCGTTGCCGACCGGCACGGAGATCCCACGGCCCGTGTTGCGCACGGGCGCCCCCCGGACCAGCCCGTCGGTCGGCTGCATGCAGATGCAGCGGACCCGGCCCTCGCCGATCTGCTGGGCGACCTCGGCCGACACCGTCACCTTGGTGCCCTCGAGCTCGAGGTCCATCTCCACCGCGTGGTTGATCTCGGGGAGGGCGTGGGGCGGGAACTCGACGTCGACGACCGGGCCGGCGATGGCGACGACGCGCCCCTCGGGCAGCGTGCCGCTCGCAGCGGCGCTCGTCTCGGGTGCGGTGGTGGTCATGAGCGTCAAGCTCCCTTCGACTGGCGGAGCGCTTCCGCTCCGCCGACGATCTCCATGATCTCGGTGGTGATGGCGTCCTGGCGGGCGCGGTTCATGATTCGGCTGAGCGTGCGGACCAGCTCGTCCGCGTTCTCGCTGGCTGCCGCCATCGCCCGCTGTTGGGCGGTGAAGAACGACGCCGCGCCTTCGAGCAGCGCCGTGAACACCTCGGACTCCACGGCCTTGGGGGCCAGCTCGGACAGCAGGGACTCGACGTCGGGCTCGAACTCCGTGTACCCGGTATACCCGGTGGCGGCGGGCGTCCCGGCGGCCTCGGGCTCCTCGGCGACCGTGGCCGGCTCGGGCAGCGGCAGGATCTGGCGGACCTCGACCTCCTGAACTCCGGCCGAGCGGAAGCGGGTGGAGACGAGGAGGACCTGGTCCACCTCGCCGGCGACGAACGGCGCGGTCACCGTGGACGCGACCTCGCGGGCGTCGGCGAAGCTCGGGCGCTCGCTGATCCCGACGAAGGACCGCGCCACCTCCTCGTGGCGGAAGCGGAAGTAGGACTGCCCCTTCTTGCCCACGCTGAACAGCACCGGCTCGATCCCGTCGCTTCGGAGAGAGGTCAGCAGGCGGTCGGTGGCCCGGAGCACCGACGAGTTGTAGGGGCCGGAGAGGCCCCGGTCCGCGACGACGGCGAGGACCGCGACCCGCTGGCGGCTCTCGGGCTCGCCGAGGAGCTTCTCGGCTGCCGTCGGATCACCCTTCGCCGCCTCCACCACGATGCGGGCCATGCCCAGGCGGTAGGCCCGGTTCGCGTTCATCCGGTTCTGGGAACGAAGGATCTGGGACGCGGCGATGAGCTCCATCGCCTTGGTGATCTTCTTCGTCGACTGAACGCTGCGGATCCGCCGCCGCAGGACTCGCTCCTGCCCACCCGCCATCGGTCAGTCCACCGTCCCCACGTCGAAACCGTCGAGGAAGGACTGCAGGCCCTTGTCGAGCTGACCCGTGTCGGGGAGGCCCCCGGTCGTGCGAATGTGGGCGAGCAGGTCCGCGTGGTTGGCGCGAAAGTGCTCGCGCAGCTCCGTCTCGAACCGCCGGACCTCGGTCACCGGGACCGTGTCCGCCCACCCGTTCGTCCCGGCGTAGATCACCAGCACCTGCTCTTCCACCGGGACCGGGTCGTTCTGGGGCTGCTTCAGCAGCTCGGTGAGGCGGGCACCCCGGTCGAGCTGGGCCTGGCTGACCTTGTCGAGCTCCGAGCCGAAAGTGGCGAAGGCCTCGAGCTCGCGGAATTGCGCGAGGTCGAGCTTCAGGGTGCCGGCCACGCTCTTCATGGCCTTCACCTGGGCGGCGCCGCCCACCCGGCTGACCGAGTTCCCCACGTTGATCGCCGGGCGCACCCCGGAGTAGAAGAGGTCGGACTCCAAGAAGACCTGCCCGTCGGTGATGGAGATCACGTTGGTGGGGATGTAGGCGGAGATGTCGCCCGCCTTGGTCTCGATGATCGGGAGCGCCGTCAGCGAGCCGCCGCCCAGCTCCTCGGAGAGCTTGGCCGCCCGCTCGAGCAGGCGGCTGTGGAGGTAGAAGACGTCGCCGGGGTAGGCCTCGCGGCCCGGCGGCCGGCGGAGCAGGAGCGAGATGGTCCGGTAGGCCTCGGCCTGCTTCGACAGGTCGTCGTAGACGATCAGCGCGTGCTCGCCGTTCTCCATCCAGTGCTGGCCCATGGCGCACCCCGAGTACGGCGCCAGGTACTTGTAGGGGGCCGGGTCCCCGGCCGAGGCCACCACCACCACCGTGTAGTCGAGGGCACCGTGCTCGGCCAGCGTGCTCACCGTCTGGGCGACCGAGGAGTTCTTCTGCCCGATGGCGACGTAGATGCACTTCACGCCCTGGCCCCGCTGGTTCAGGATCGTGTCGATGGCCACCGTGGTCTTGCCGGTCTTGCGGTCGCCGATGATGAGCTCCCGCTGCCCCCGGCCGATCGGCGTCATGGCGTCGATGGCCTTGATGCCGGTCTGCAGGGGCTCGGACACCGGCTGCCGCCCGACGATCCCCGGGGCCTGCACCTCCATCCGGCGGACCTGCTCGGTCTGCACCGGCCCCTTGCCGTCGATGGGCTCGCCGAGCGCGTTGACCACCCTGCCCAGGAGGGCGTCGCCCACGGGCACCGAGAGGATGCGGCCGGTCGCCTTGACCACCTGCTCCTCCTCGAGGTTGTCGACCTCGCCGAGGACCACGGCCCCGATGGTGTCCTCGTCGAGGTTGAGCGCCAGGCCCAGGGTCCCGTCCTCGAACTCGAGCAGCTCGTTCACCGCGGCCCCGGGCAGCCCGGACACCCGGGCGATCCCGTCGCCGACCTCCACGATGCGGCCGACCTGCTCGGCCCCCACCGACGGGGTGTACTCGGCCACGTGCCGGCGCAAGGCCTCCGTGATCTCGCTGGCGTCGATCGTCAGCTCTGCCATCAGGGTGCTCCCTCTTCGTCGTCCTCTGTTCCCGATCTTGCGTAGCCCGGCCCGGGGTGCTCCCAGTTGGCGGCGGACATGTGCTCGCGGAGCACGTCCAGGCGGCCCCGGGCGCTGGCGTCGATCTGCAGGTCGCCGATCTCGAGCACGCCGCCGGCGAGCAGCGCCGGGTCGACCGTCACCTGCAGCTCCACCGGAGACCCGGCCAGCCTCGACAGCGACGAGACCAACCGCTCCCGCTCGGGGGCGTCCACCTCGGCCGCCGCCCGCACCCGGGCGACCCGCCATCCCCGCTCGCGGGCGGTCCGCTCCACCAGCCAGTCGAGCGTCCCCACCACGTCGCGGGCCCGGCCGCCCGCCAGCACGTAGTCGACCAGCCGGACGGTGACATCCTGCACCTTCCCCCGGATGAGCCGCTCGACGAGGCTCTGGCGCGCCGCGAGCGGTTGGTCGCGGTCGGTGAGCACGCTCCGGAGCTCCGGGGTCGATTCGACGATGCGGGCGAACCGGAAGAGCTCGTCCTCCACCTCTTCGAGCCGGTCGACGGGGAGTCCCGCCAGCACCGCCGAAGCGAAGCCCCCGACCCGCTCGCGCGCACCGCTGTGGCCGAGCGCCGGCTCGTCGACCGCCTGGCCCTCCGCGGCGTGGCGGGCCCGCACGGCGAGCCAGCCGATCGCCGCGGGCACGTCGGGCGCCCGCACAGCGGCGGCGGCGAAGCCGGCCGCTCTGCGGGCCTCCGACGACACCCGGTCGCCGAGCAGGTCCTCCAGCACGGCCCGCCGGGACGCGGCGTCCACCGCGGTGTCCGTGAACGCGGCCCGGAGCGCCGGGTTCGTGGCGAAGGCATGGCCGACCGACTCGAGTTCGTCCGCCAACCGGGCGACCTCGTCGCGCGGGGCCTGCAGGACCGCTGCGGCGTACCCCTGCAACGTCGGGTTCACGGGCGCCGCCCGATCCCGGTCGCCGCGGTGCCGCTGTCCGCGTCGACCGCCAGCGCGGCGACGGCCTCGTCGATGAGGTCCCGATGGGCCTGCGCGTCGACCTCCCGCCCGATGATCCGCTCCACCACCTCGAGCACCAGGTCGCCCAACCGGGCCGCCGCCTCTTCGACGGCGCGCTGGCGGGCGAGCCGCACCTCGCCCTCGGCGCTCGTCACGATGCGCTCGTATTCCGCCTGCCCGCGCGCCTGCCCGTCGCTGGTGACCTGCTCGGCCGTCCGGTTGGCCGCGGCCACGATCTCGCGCGCCTGCTGGCGCGCCGACTCGAGCTCGGACCGGCGCGCCTCGTCGGTCGCGGCGGCGTCGGCCTTGGCCTCGGTCGCCGCCTCCATCTCGCTCTCGATGCGGTCGGCACGCTCCTTCAACGCTGCGTTGACGAGCGGCAGGACCCACTTGCCGATCACGCCGAGCACGACGACGAAGGCGAGCAGCTCCACGAAGAAGGTCGCGTTGGGAATCAGGAAGTTGCTGGTTGCGGTGGGCATGTGGTTTCAGCCTCGTTCGATAGTTGGCCCGGAGCCCTGGCCGGTCCGCCACACGGGGCGGTCGGAGGGCCGGTCTCCGGTCGGCGCGTTGCGGGGCCGTCCGCGGAGGACCTACTTCTTGTAGAGGGAGAAGATGAACAGGGCGGTGAAGGCCAGGTTGATGAAGTACATGGCCTCCACCAGGCCGACCGTGAGGAACATGATGGTGAACAGTCGCCCCTGCGCCTCGGGCTGGCGGGCGATGCCGGCGATCGTCTGGCTACCCGCCAGGCCGTCGCCGATGGCTGCGCCCACGGCGCCGCCGCCCAGGGCCAGGCCACCCCCGACCATGGCGCCGGCCAGCTGAATGGCCTGCTGCGTCGTGTCTGCCATTTGGTGGTTCTCCTTTTGGTTTCGGTATCGCTAGTCGGACACGGATGAGAGGGCTTCGGGGGTTCTCAGAAGGTCGGTGTCGGCCGTCTCGAAGGTCTCGTGGACGTCCTCGTGGTCGGTGCTCATGGCCACGTCGAAGTACAAGATGGTGAGAAGGGCGAAGATGAACGCCTGAATACCGCCGATGGCCAGGTCGAACAGCTTCCAGACGATGCTGACGGGGAAGACCAGGATGTTGCCCACGGGGATGGACCCGATCTTCCAGACCCCGAGGTAGGCGATCAGCGAGAGCATCAGGGTGCCCGACAGCAGGTTCCCGAAGAGCCGGAGCGCCAGGGTGATCGGCTTGGCGATCTCCTCCACCAGGTTGATGAAGAGGTTGAAGGGCAGGAGGTAGATCGGGAAGGGCTGGGTCAGGTAGTGCCGCGCGTAGCCGACCGGCCCCCGGGCGCGGACGGAGGCGATGTGGACCAGCACGATCACGAACAGCGCCATGGCCAGCGGCAGGTTGATGTCCGCGTTCGGGGCCAGCAGCCATTCGTAGCGGGAGCCGAGGCCGAGCAGGCCGAAGCTGTTGCAGACGAAGATGAAGACGAACAGGGTGGTGGCCAGCGGGATGACCGAGGCGCCCCGCGGGCCGATGGAGCCGTCCACCTGCCTGGTGACCGCCTCCACGATGATCTCCCACGCCGCCTGCAGGCGCCCGGGCGAGCCGCTGGTCACCTGGCGGCGCAGCAGGAGCGCCAGCCCGAGGACGACGACCACCGCGGCGGCCGTGGCCCAGATCGTGTCCATGTTGAAGGTGAGGCCGCCCACCTGCTTCTGGACGTGCTCGCCCACGGAGATCTCCGTCGCCAGCAGTGAGAGCCCGACGCCCATTTCAGATCCCCTCGTGCTGCTCGTCGAGCGCGTCGAGCGCGATCACGTCGCCGCCGCCCGGGGGCAGGAGCCCACCGCCCATCTTCATCATCGACCGGGCGACGTTGGCCAGCAGCAGGAACTCGAAGATCGCCAGGCCGGCCATGACGCCCAGGCCGAGATCGAAGGACAGGAAGAGCATCCCGAGGGCGACCACCGAGACCAGTGCCAGCCGGGCGAGCGTGTTGAGCGCCAGCGGGCGGCGGCGGTTCTCCTCACCGCGGTCCCCGATCTTCACCACGGCTCGCTGCACCATGCGGAAGTTGAGGATGCCGAGAGCGAGCCCGAGGCACAGGCCCAGCCCGACCAGCGCGGCGTTGACCAGCAGGCAGACCACGAGCCCGCCGATGCCGATGACCAGGGCACCGAGGACGGTGCGCCGGGAGACCCGGGCCAGGTCGGGAAGCGAGAACTTGTCGAACACGGTGCCGGTCCTACCTCAGCGCGCCGGCGGGGCGCGGCGCTGCTCGTCCGGTCCCCGCTACGAGAACTTCCTGATCTGGGCGACCATCAGCAGGACCGCCGACACGATGCCGAACGCCAGCCCGGCGAACGAGAACCACGGCGTCGTGCCGAGCCAGGAGTCGAGCCCGTAGCCGATCGCCCCCGCGCCCACGACACTCACCGCGCACGCCGTGCCCAGCCAGAAGAAGTCCCCCATCGTCGGGGTCCGCCCAGCCGGTGGGCCCTGCTGCCCGTCGCCCTTGGCAGGGGGGGCCGGATCGCGGGAGTCGTCCACCGGGCTCGTGCCGTGACGCGTCAGCGGGGATGGGGAGGAGGTGCTTCAACGCAGGGTCCAGGGTTCACGCGGTGGCGGTCACGCCGACTTCGCCGCTCGGAGGGCGCAATTCTACCCGATGAGCGAC
>JAKAZC010000089.1 GCA_021826655.1 Actinomycetes bacterium
GTGAAACGGCCAAGCCCTTCAAGTGGGTCTACGACGCCCAGGTCGCTGCATGAGCCACGTTCAAAGAACTTCTGCGCGGCACCACTAGGTCGTCAGCTGGGTCGTCGTACTGTCCGTCGCTGCCGGCCGGCGGCCACCAGCACCAGACCGGAAGCTAGCAGTGCCGCTGCGGCGACCAGAAGCTCCCACGGGTCGAGCCCGGTGAGCGCCAGCTGGCCACTTCCGCCTCCGCCTCCGGCGGTGGGACCTCCCTGTCCACCACCCGGGTCGGACGGGGACGCCGGGCCAACTAGGACGGGAGGCGTCGATGCGGTGGTGACGCTGGAGGGAAGCAGCACGGTGGACGACGCTACCGTGGCCATGTTGGCGATGGAGCCGCCGGTGGCATGCACCTGGACCACCAGGTCGAATGCGGCCGACGTGCCGGCCGCCATCACCCCACCCAGGGGGCAGGTGACCGCCTGGCCCACGGCGCTGCACGTCCACCCCGAACTGGATGCCGTGGTAGCGGTCGTGGTGGCGGCGGATACGAACGAGAGGCCCGCCGGCAGGTCGTCGGTGACCACCACGCCGTGCACCGTCGACGGACCTTGGTTGGCCACCGCGATCGAGTAGGTCGCCCGGCTCCCGCTGGTCAAGGTTCCACCGCTCAACGACTTGGAGGCGAGGAGCCGGGACGCCGGCGTGACCGCCGTCGACACCGTCGAGGTGTTGTTGGAAGGGTCGGGGTCCACGGCCGTGCCGGCGACGGACGCGGTGTTCGTCACCTGGGGGACGGCAGTTGCTCCCACCGTGGTGACCACGGTGATCGGCGACCCGGTGCCGATGTCGAACGGCCCCGGCCGGGTACAGGTCACCGTCTGTCCGGTGGCTCCACACGTCCAGCCGGCACCTGAACCCGAGACATAGGTCAGACCGGTCGGAAGGATGTCGGTCACGGTGATCGGACCGGGATCGAGCGTCGGGCCGAGGTTGGCGGTGGCCAGTGTGTACGTCAGGTCCTGGCCGGCGGCGACAGGTGCACCGGCCGTCTTGGTGATCGACAGGTCGGCCAGTGGTTCGACGGTTCCGGGGTCGTGCGCCGTGTTGTTGCTCGGATCGGGGTCCGGCGTGGTCGACGAGACGGTGGCCGTGTTGGTGACACTCGGATAGGCAGCGGCGCCGACCGATGCCACGAGTGTGATCGGACCCGCCGATGCCCCCGTTGCCAGGAACCCGCTCGCCTGGCAGGTCACGGTCTGGCCGCCGTCCGAACAGGTCCAGTCGGTACCGCCGGCCGACGTGTAGGTCAGCCCCGTGGGAAGGACGTCGACCACGGTCGGGGCGGCGGCGTCGGACGGGCCGTTGTCCACCACGTCGAGGGTGTAGTTCACGTCGCCCCCGATGACCAGGTTGCCGGCATGGCTCTTGGTGATCGAGAGGTCGGCGCTCGGGGTGACCGGGGTCACCACCGTCGAGGTGTTGTTGCCCGGGACCGGGTCGGGGGTGGTCGAGGTGACGGTGGCCGTATTGGTGATCGGCTGCGTCACACCCGGGTCGACGATGATCCCCAGCGAGATGGGGGCGGCACTCTGGGTGGCTCCCAGTGCGGTGTCGAAGGAACAGCCCACCGTCTGGCCGACGTCCGAACAGGTCCAGCCGGAACCGCTGGCCGAGACATAGGTCGATCCCGGCGGGAGGACGTCGACCACCCTCGGGGCGGCCGCGTCGGACGGCCCGCTGTTCGCCACGGCGAGTGCGTAGCCGGCCCCGGTGGGGGACCCGGGGACGAAGGCTCCCACGGCCGTCTTGGTGATGGACAGATCGGCACTCGGCACCGGGACGGGCGACGAGGCCGTCGAGGAGTTGTCCGTCGGCTGCGGGTCAGGGGTCGCCGAACCGATGGTCGCGGTGTTGACGAAGGCACCACCCAGGTACGAACTGGCGATCAGGACACCGATGGAGACCGTCTGGCTTGCTCCGTTCACCAGTGGGCCTCCGGCAGCACAGGTCACCGTCGAGCCGGATGCCGCGCACGACCACCCGGGGCCCGTCCCCGACACCATCATCGAGCCGGGTACATAGGTGAGTCCTTGGGGCAGGACGTCGACCACCGTCGGGTCCGCGGCGTCGGACGGTCCGAGGTTGGAGACGGCGAAGTCGTAGGTGGCCCGGGTCCCCGGCGTGAAGGTGTCGGTGGGTGCGTGGGTCTTGACGATCGAGAGGTCGGCACTGGTGACGATCTGGGTGGGGTCCTGGGCGGTGTTGCCGGCCGGGAGAGGGTCCGGGGTGATCGACGACACCGTGACGGAGTTGGTCACGACGGTCGGGAGTACCGAACTGGCCACTCCGACGGTCAGGGCGAAGTGCACCTGTGCGGTGTCGGGCAGTGTCGCCGTCGGCGAGGTGGTGGTGAACGTCACCGTCTGGGGCACTCCCGGGACGACCGCCGATGGCGTGGCCGTCCACCCCGGGGGCAGGATGGACGCCCGGTAGGTCATGCCCACCGGCAGGGTGTCGACCAGCTGGGGGTCCACCGCGTCCGACGGGCCGCTGTTGGTGGCGATGATGGTGTAGGTGCCGGTCCCACCGGCGGTGAACGACCCGCTGTGGGTCTTGCTCACCGACAGGTCGGCCGAGGCCGATCCACTCGACGACGTGTCGGTCGCCGAGTTGTTGCTCGGGTCGGGATCCGGGGTGGTCGAGGTCACGGTGGCGGTGTTGGCGACCGCTCCGCCGGCGAACGCCGACCTGAGGTGGGCCACCACGCCGATCGGGCCGGCACTCGATCCGGAGCCGAGCGCGGAGCCAGCCGTGCAGGTGACGTCCAGCCCCACCGCCGAGCACGACCAGCCACTGCCGGAGGCGGTCACCGAGTCGAACACGGTCGGATCGAGGTTGTCGGTCACCACCGGCGCCAGGGCGGAGGACGGTCCGACGTTGGCCACGGCCAACGAGTAGTGCGCATCGGTCCCCGGGACGAAGGTGTCGGTCGGCGCATGGGTCTTCGCGATCGACAGGTCGGCGCTGGTTCCGACGACGACCACGTCACTGGCATGGTCGTTGGTCGGGTTCGGGTCAGTGACGGTGGTGGAGGTGATGCCCACAGTGTTGGTGAGCGAGGTCCCGTCGGCGATGGTCGGCGCCAATCCGACGTCGAGGTCGAACGACGAGCTGGCGCCGTTGGCCAGACCGGCGGCCAGGGAACAGACGACCACCGTCGGGGATCCCGCGGCGCACGACCAGGATGATCCCGGTACCAGACTCCGGTAGGTCGTCCCCGTCGGCAGGGTGTCGGTCACCTCGACGGGCAGTGCCGGTCCGGACACAGCCGGGGAATCCGACGGACCGTTGTTGGTCACCGTCACCTGGTAGGTGCCTGTGGCACCGGCGGTGAACGTCCCGACGTGGGTCTTGGCGATGGAGAGATCAGCCTGGACTCCCACCGTGGTCGTCACCGTTGCCGAGTTGTTGGACGGATCGGGATCGTAGGTGGACGAGGACACGCCGGCCGTGTTGGTGATCGGATTGGACCCGTAGTCCGACGGGATGGACACCGTCACCTGGACGGGTGCAGCGGTCGCACCCGATGCCAGCGGCCCGGTCGCCGTGCACGAGGCGGTGACGCCGGCCGTGACCGTGCACGACCAGCCGGTACCGGACGCCGACGTGATCGTCCAGGGGGCGCCGACCGGAACGGTGTCGGTCACCACGGGCGCCGCAGCCGCGGACGGCCCGAGATTGTGGACGGTCACGTCGTAGTAGTCGCCGGAGGCGCCGGCCACGAGCCCACCGGGCGTGCCCACCGTCTTGGCGATCGACAGGTCCGCCGCGGCGATGTAGGCGCTGGCCGTGGCCGTGTTCGACGCATAGGGCCCCGACGCGTTGCCGGGAGCACCGGTGGCGTCAGTGGCCACCGCGCTGACCGAGTTCGTGTCGGGCGAGGCGGCCCCCAGCGCAGCACCGGTCTGGGGGGTCGAGGTGTAATCGACCGTGACGGACCGGGTGCCACCCGTGAGATCGCGGAGCTGGGTCGGTGCCCAGGTCAGCGTCTCCGTAGTGCCGGACAGGTTGGTGGTCGGATCAGCTCCAGACCCGGTGAGGGTGGTGCCGTCGGGGAAGGTGATGGTGGTGGATCCGGCGTCGTACGTCCAGTGGGCGGGCAGCACATCGGTTGCACCCACCGAGTAGGCCGGTGCGGCGGCCGGGTCGGTGAGCGAGAAGGACCAGCTGAATGGGGCTCCCACGAAGGCCGCCGTCCCTCCGGGTGTGGCCTTCGTCGCAGCGAGTACGGGGAAGACGGGCGTCACCGGCACCGACCCTGACACCGGTCCGTACGTGATGTACCGCCCCGGGGTGGCCGTCGCCGTGGCGGACGGAACGCCGTAGTAGTCGGCGATCGTGGCCGTGTTGGTGATCACCTGGCCCGTGGACAGCGACGACGAAGCGGCCAGGGTCACCAGGAACGTCAACGTGGCCGATGTCCCCGGCGCCAGCCCCGGTCCCATCGGGCACGCCGCTGCCGTGGCCGAGGGATCCCAGGTCACCACGCCGGCGGTGTACGAGGCCGACCCTTGGGAGGCCACGAACCCGGTGGGGTTGACCACCCCTGTGGGCAGGTGGTCGGTCACGACCGCGGCGTAGGCGCACGATGTGGCGGCACTGCCGGCGTTGGCGACGGTGAGGGTGTAGGTGAAGGGGACCCCGGGCTGTGGCGAGTTCGTCGAGGTCGCCTTGGTGACGGTGACCTGTGGTCCGACGACCTCGACCGCTGCGGTGGCCGTTGCCGACGCGAAGGCGTAGCTGGACGGTGTGGGGATGGCGGTCGGCGCGGTGCCCGAGGTGTTCTGCCAGTAGGCCCCGATCGAGTTCGACAGTGAGGTGCCCGCCAGGACCGGGCCCTGTGGTGCCGGGAGGTAGGTCGTGGCCGGATGGGCGGTGTAGGTGAGCGTGATCGTGCGGGTCTGGGCGCCGGGTGCGAGATTCCCCAGCCACCAGGCCAACGGGGTCTTCCCGTTGGAACCCGGCACCGGGCTGCCGATGGACGCGATGGCCACGTCGCTTCCACAGGCTGACCCGTCGGCGTTCTGACAGGCCACCGCGCCGTAGGCGTCGAACACCATGCCACTGGGAAGGGTGTCGATCGCTGTGGCCTGGGGGAACGTGGTGCCGGCCGGGACCGTGAGGGTGGCCGTGTAGGTCGTGTCGACCCCGTTGGTCACCTTGGTGGGGCTGGCGGTCTTGGCCACGGTGATGCCGGTGACGGTCACCTGGTCCTGTGCGGTGGCCGCATACCCGGTGCCCGTGGTGCGCGCTCCGGGGTGGGCCGTCACGTCCAGGCTGGTCACGGTGGCTGAGGCGTTATTGGTGAAGGTCGAGTGACCGATCGGGGTCACCGGCAGCGTCGTCCGGTAGGTCAGGGCCTGGGTGCCACCGGGCGCGATGGTGACCCCGCTGCCCAGCACCCAGGCGATGCTCCAGATCCCGGAGGACTCGCTGGCGACTCCTCCGTTGCTGATGCTCCCGGCTACAGGGGTGACGCCCGTCGGCAGGGTGTCGGTGGCCGTCACGTCGTGGGCGGTGGCGACGTCGGTGGCGACGGGGTTGGTCAGGGTCAGGGTGTAGGCGACGGTGGCCCCGGGGGCGTAGGGCCCACCGGGGGAGTCGGCCTTGGCCAGATGCAGGTTCGGTTCGACCACCGTGGTCGTGACCACCGGGCTCGAGGAGCTCAGGGGAACTCCAGTGGCGGTGTGATAGGCGAAGGTGGCCGTATTGTTAATGCCCTTGGTGCGGGCATTTGCCACGACGTTGTTGACCACCGCGGTGAAGGTCATGGAGATCACCGTCGGTGTGCCGATGGGCCCGAAGACGGCCGGGAAGACCACGCTCGGCGTGTTGTTCGTCTCAACCACGGTGAACCCGGCGGGGAGTGCCCCACCGTTGTAGGCGGCTACGGTCGACCCGGCGACCAGATTCTGCTGGCCGGTGTCGGCCGTGCCCAGCGGGTCGGTCAGGGTTGCGGCAGAGACGGCGGTGTCGGCAGGAATGGTGGCGGCGACCGTATAGGTGATGTCCTCGCCGATGGTGGCCTGGCTGGCGGCGTTGTTGCCCGGCTCGGTGACACCGGTGGTGCGGGTCTTGGTGACTGCCACGCTCGGGGTGGAGACTTGGGCGGTGGCGTCCGCGCGGGTCGTCGTGCTGGGGTCGGCCGGCGCGCCGGGGTCGATGTTGTTCGGTGGGGAGTAGGTCTGGGTGGCCGATCCGGTGTCCAGGGTGGTGCCCTGGTAGGACACCACTCCGGCATGGTTGAGGAGGACCTGGCCCGGGCTGACGTCGGTGGGCACGGTCATGGTGTAGGTGAGCGTGATGGTGGCCGGGGTCACCACCCCGTTCGTCGGGTCGAGGGTCGCCGGTGGCACCGTGAGGTTGTCCCACTGCAGCCGGGTGCCCGAGGCACAGCCGGAGGATCCCGAACCGTTCGACACCGCAGCGTTCGAGATCACGGTCGCGCAGTCGTCGGGTGCCGTACCGCTGACCGCACCCGGCAGGTTGTCCCACACGGGTACCGACTCCGCACCGACCAGTCCGGTGTTGTCGAGGGTGATGGTGTAGCCCACCCTGTCGCCGCCGGACACGGCGGGAGGTGCACCGGTGACGGCGACCCCGTTGACCGACGTGACGGCCTTGGTCAGGGAGAGCAACGGTCGGGTGAGGTTGTAGCTCGCCTGTGCGCGCAAGGAGATCCCCTGGCCGGCCGTGTCGAGGGCGGTGGCCTTGGCCAGGTTGCCGGTCAGGGTGAAGTTGTTGCCGGCCGTCGGCGGGGCGGTCAGCGCGGCCTCGATATCGACCTCGAACACCTGACCCGAGGACACGAAGTGTCCGCCGCCGCTCGCCGGGTCACCCATCGTCCAGGTCACCGAGTCGGGGGTCGTACCCGCATCGGTCGGCTGACCGGAGGGGACGGTCACGGTGTTGCTGCTCGTGAGGGACGAGGTGACATAGGTCGCGCCCATGGGCAGGAAGTCGGTCACCGTCGGATCGCGGGTCATCGTCCCCTGCGGAAAGTCCATCTCGATCTGGAAGCAGACCCGGTCCCCGGCCTGGTAGCTGGGTGGATAGGACGGGCTGGAGGGGACGACGTAGTTCGCGGTCGCACAGTCCACGGTGCCGCCGGTGGGGGGTGTGGCGATGCGCTTGACCAGGACCGGGGACGCCGTGCCCTGGGATGCGGTCGACCCGTGCGCCGGGTTGGCAGGTACGGCCTCGCCGGAGTAGATCGGCTGGGTGCCGACAGCCGAGCACGTCGGGTCCGCGGTCGGGCTCGACGGAGTGCCGGTGAAGCAGGTGGCATCGGTCGCAGCGGTGATGTCGGCCTGGTCGGCCAAGCCGTCACCGGCCACCACGGGGGTGGAGGGGGAGAGGTGGTTGATGTAGTCCGGCCGCATCAGGGCCGGGAAGGACAGTGTCTGGTCGGTGGTGGGAGCCACCGTGCCCAGGTTCCAGGAGATGGCGAAGCTTCCGTCGCTGTTCTCGAGCACGTTCGTGTAGGGGACGGACGGGTCCACCCCGGCCTGGGGTACGCACTGGGCCGAGGAGGTGTCGGTGGCGTAGTTGGTGGTCGAGGACAGTGGGCACATGCCGCTCGGCAGGGTGTCGGTGAGCGAAGTCGACGACGCGTAGCGGTACTCGGAGGTCTGGTAGCGGAGGGACACGGTGGCGACGTTGCCGGCGACGAACGTCTGGGGAGTGATCGACTTGACCACCTTGATGTCCACCGCGGTCACCGAGTTGCCGGCGTAGGTGGCGACGGGGTTGGTGTTCCCGGGGTTGAGGCTGCCGGCGTAGGTCCCCGTGGCCACCACCTCGGAGGCGAGGACCTCCCCGTCATAGGTCTCCGGCCCGTTGTTGTTGTCGAGGTTGGCCCCCTGGGCACCGGTGGTAGGTGGAACGGATCCCGACCAGGTGGTGGTGTTGGCCCGGAGCGGGATCGCGGCCACGAACTGGATGGTCGACACGTTGCCCCCGGGCGCCGCGGTGAGGGTCCCGACCGCCCAGGTCACCTGGGTGAAGACACCGGACAGGTGTGTGCCGTCCGGCTCGGTGGGGTCGGTCACCGTGGTGACCGATGTCGGGGTGGGACAGGCGGAGGAAGACAGTGGTGCCGAGACGTTCAGGCCCCCGCTTCCCGGATACTCGTCGGTCGACCCGGGATTGGTGCCCGCCGCGTTCGTGGTCGCGTCGATGCCGCCACAGCCCAGGAACTCGACCCCGGCCGGGATCCAGTCGGTGACCGAGACGCTCCCGGTATTCCGGACGTCGTTGTTGGTGGTCGTGAGGGTGTACGTGAACTGGTTCCGGTGCGCGCCGCGGAGTGCCTCGCCCTGGGACCACGGATCGGTGAGGGTGGTGGAGATCGGGACCACCGTCGTCGTCGCCGACGAGCCGGCCGAGTTGGTGTACGACGTGGGCACGACCACGCCGGCCGCCCAGCTGGGCACGTACCGCGCGCTCGAATTGGCATACACCGACGCGGTCACCTGGTAGGAGCCGCCGGGCAGCACCGGATCGGGTCCGAGATCGGTACCGGCATCGGTCTGGCCCTGGACCTCGAAGGCGAGACCCTGCGTGGAGGCCAGCTGCAGGTCGCCGACGTTCGCCCACACCAGCGTGGTCTGGCCCGCAGCAGGGACACCGGGGTAGATCGTCGGGTCACCGGCCGCGGCGGTGCCTCCCGCCGAGGTGGTGGTGGTCGAACCCGTCACGTAGGATACGCCGAGGGGGAGCACGGCTGCGAATGACGCGTTGTAGAGCACGGTGCCCGAGGTGTTGGTGGCACTCAGCGACACCGAGGACGGAGCGCCGTAGAGCACACGGGCCGCTGTCGTGGCCGTCAGCGACACGCTGCTGTCGGCGGCAGCCGGACCGGCCGTGATCGTGACCAGACCGCCGACGGCCAGGACCACCGCGACCAGACAGAGCGTGAACCGCCATGAACCTCGCATGACCACACTCCACTCCACTCGTGTCCCGGGCTGCCCTCCCGTCGATCGTCGATACCTGTCGTCTCGTGCCCCGGGGTCATCGGCACGAACAACGGCGGAGTTGAGCACACCCCGCCCCCGACCGCTTCACCACCCGTCTGGTGTCGGCGGAGAGTCGGCTGGTCCGCCGGAGCGGACCAAGCCCGATGCGAACCATACCGGGCGCAATCGGCGTCGACGCGGATCCGGCCGAGTGTGGACAAGGGTCCCGGGGGCCGGCTCCCTCCCGCAGGGCGCGGCCCAGTGTCGCGCCGGCGGGACTCCGGTGAGGTCCCGGGCGTGCAGCTCTCCGGTCAGCTGATCGTGCACGGGGGGCGCTCCGGCCGCGGGCCGGGTCCCCCGGAGATCGGACTCCCCGCGGTGTCCTGCAATGCGTCTGGTGGTGAGCGCCCCTGTCGTCAAGAAGTTCCTTCCGATCACCCTGGTGCGCCCCGGGCCTAGTGTCCCGAGTCGC
>JAKAZC010000090.1 GCA_021826655.1 Actinomycetes bacterium
ATCTGACGACGTGATCGCCGTGGTGGCCACCGGTGGCACCACCAACGCGGGCATCATCGATGACCTCGACGGCGTGGCCGACGTGGCCGAGGAGCGCCGGCTCTGGTTCCACGTGGACGGGGCGTACGGGGCCGCCGCCCTGTTCGCACCTTCGGCACGAGCGCGGTTCCGCGGCATCGAGCGCGTCGATTCGTTCGTGGTCGACCCCCACAAGTGGCTGTTCGCCCCCTTCGACTGTGCCGCGCTCCTCTACCGAGAGCCGCGCCTGGCCAAAGCCGTGCACGCCCAGGACGCCTCGTACCTGGAGGTCCTCCACACCGACGCCCCCGAGGAGTGGAACCCGAGCGACTACGCCTTCCACCTCACCCGCCGGGCCCGGGGTATGCCGCTGTGGTTCTCTCTCGCCGTCAACGGGACCGACGCCTACCGCGACGCGGTCGAGACGGTCCTCGCCGTGACCCAGCGGGTGGCCGATCTGATCGAGTCCACCCCTCACCTCGAGCTCGTCCGGCGACCCGAGCTGTCGGTGGTGCTGTTCCGACGGACGGGCTGGGACAAGGCCGACTACGAGGCGTGGTCGGACCGGCTCCTGGCCGAGCAGATCGGCTTCGTGGTGCACACCAGCTGGGAGGGCGAGCCGGTCGGGCGCCTGGCGCTGCTCCACCCGGACACCACCTTCGAGCTGGTCGGCGACATCCTGGCCACCACGGCCTGAGCACCCCCGGCCGGCACCGGGCCGCGCACCGGCGCGGGCATCAATCGGGCGTCGGATTCCTCGCGCACCTGGGCCGCCTCGGCGTGACGGAGCGGGCCCACAGGTCCACCCACAGCGCGCCGAGGCCGGGGCATCCGACATCGGCCGGCGCGTTGAGGGCGGTGTCGATCGGTTCTTCGAGGCGGGCGCGCCGGAGACGACGGCCATGCGCCGGAATCCACGGTCGTACCAGAGGTCCTCGGCCAGCCGGACCGCTTCGGTCAGCAGGTCGTCCTCGGTCCGGAAGTAGTGGATGACCAGGGACGGGCCGGCTCCGGCACGGTCGGCAACGTCGGCGATCCGCGCATCGGCGAAGCCGCGCTCGGCGATCACGTCGAGGGCAGACCGGAGCATCTCGCGGCGGCGGATGTCGACCTGCCCGTCACCTGCATCCCGAGCCACGCCGTCGCCCACCACCGTCCCCCGCTCTCCCGTGCGGCCGGGGCGGATCGACCGTCGGTCCTCACCTGCGGACGGCCCGCCGGCAACCCGCCGCTCCACCTACCAGCACGTCGGCCGGGCGGCCGGAGCGCGATCGCGTCGGGGCCGGATCAGTGGACCCCCGAGGTCCCCGCCGGCCGCGCCGTGCCACACTGTGGCGGGTCCGACCCGGCGAGTGACAGGAGTGGCGCATGGCATCGGAGGTCCGAGGTGTGGTGGCGACGGCCGTGGGCGAACCGGTCCGGGTGCTGACGATCGTGGTCCCCGACCCGGGCCCGGGCGAGGCCGTGGTCGCGGTCCAGGCCTGCGGGGTGTGCCACACGGACCTGCACTACCGGGAGGGCGGCATCAACGACGAGTTCCCGTTCGTGTTGGGCCACGAGGCGGCGGGCATGGTCGAGGCCGTGGGGCCCGACGTGACCTCGGTGGCCCCCGGCGACTTCGTGGTCCTCAATTGGCGCGCAGTCTGCGGCGAGTGCCGCTCATGCCGCCGAGGCCGGCCCCAGTACTGCTTCGCCACCCACAACGCGACCCAGCCGATGACGCTGGTCGACGGGACCCCGCTCACACCCGCACTCGGGATCGGGGCCTTCGCCGACAAGACCCTCGTGGCCGCAGGCCAGTGCACCAAGGTCGACCCGTCGGCCCGGCCGGAGGCCGTCGGGCTGCTCGGCTGCGGGGTGATGGCCGGGCTCGGCTCGGCCCTCCTCACCGGCGGAGTCGGCACCGGCGACTCGGTGGCCGTCTTCGGGTGCGGCGGCGTGGGCTGCGCGGCCGTCGCCGGTGCCGTCCTGGCCGGCGCCTCGACGGTGATCGCGGTGGATCTCGACCCCCGCAAGCTCGAACTCGCCCGCCAGTTCGGAGCCACCGCCGTGGTCGACGCCTCGACCGAGGAACCGGTGGCGGCCATTCGGGCGCTCACCGGCGGCGACGGGGCAGACGTCTGCATCGAGGCGGTAGGACACCCGAAGGTCTTGGAGCAGGCGTTCTACGCCCGGGACCTGGCCGGCACCGTGGTGCAGGTCGGGGTACCCACGCCGGACATGCGGATCGACCTGCCGATGATCGACTTCTTCGGCCGGGGCGGGAGGCTCCTGCCGTCCTGGTACGGGGACTGCCTCCCCAGCCGGGACTTCCCGAAGCTCGTCGACCTCTACCTGCAGGGCCGCCTCGACCTCGACCGGTTCGTCAGCGAGACGATCGGGCTGGACGACGTGGACGAGGCCTTCCGTCGGATGGAGCGCGGTGAGGTGCTCCGCTCGGTCGTCGTCCTCTGACCGACCGGGGTCGGGCGGGACGGATCAGGTTCAGAGGTAGCCGGCGGCGATCTCCTCGATCCACCAGGCGGGTGCCGCGTTCATGAGCGTCGACAGGTCCCAGTAGTCCCACCACCGGACGATCGAGCCTCCCGACAGCTCCTGGACCGACACGAACGGGAGTGTGACCTCTTCGCCGGTGTGCCACCGCCACGTCTCGGCGTGCTCGGTGACCACGGTGTCGCCCTCGGCGACCATCAGGCGCAGCCGGTGCTCGTAGCCGCAGATCTTCTCGAGGCCGAGTCGCAGACGGGCCACCACCTGCTCGGGTCCCCGGGCGACGTCGTCGGCCGGCGAGGGTACGTCGGTGTACTCACTGTCGGCCGTGAAGAACGACGCGATGCCGTCCCAGTCCCGTGCGTAGAGGGTGGCCCAGAATTCCTGGACCCGTTCCTTGTTCGACGCAGTGGTGTCGGACGTCGTGCGCTCTGCCATGGGCGCCATGTTCGCACGACGGGACCGGTGCTGCCGGGACGGCCCCGCATCGCCGGGCGGGCAGGCGGCAACCGGCGGCTCACCTACGATGGGCATCCGGCAGACAGCCGAGACCACGGAGGCCGGAATGACCGACGGGATCAAACTCGACTCACACCATCGCAAGACGGTGGAGAAGCTCTTCACTCACCCCACCAGCCACAACATCCAGTGGCACGACGTGCTGTCCCTGCTCCAGGCCGTTGCACAGATCGACGACGTCAAGGAGGGCCGCTACAAGATCACGCTCGGCCCCGAGACACAGACGATCGACGCCCCGCGGGGTCCGGACGTCGACACGCAGATGGTCGTGGACCTGCGCCGGATGCTGAAGGGCGCCGGCATCGCACCCGACTGATTCCGTGCCGGCGGGGCCCGGCGGATCAGCCCTGCTGGGTCGACCCCCGCTCGATGATCCCGTCCCGGCGGGCCTCGAACGCCGCTGCGTCGAACCGCTCTCCCATCCACCGGCGCGACCACCGCGCCTCGTCCCGGTAGGACTCCTCGTCGCCCCGGTGGCCCAACGCCTCGTACATGGCCCGCACCTCGGCCACGGCGTCCGGGGCCGACTCGGCGATGGCGTCGGCCAGTGCGAACGACCGCGTGAGCAGCTCCTCGTGGGGAACGACCTCGTTGACCAGGCCCCAGGCGCAGGCCGTGGTCGCGTCGATGAAATTCCCGGTCAGGGAGAGCTGTCGGGCCCGGTTGATGCCGATGAGCCGGGGCAGGCGGATGGTCATTCCCCCGGCGGGCATGACCCCGACCCGGGCGTGGGTGTCGGCGAAGGTGGCCCGTTCCGAGGCGATGAGGAAGTCGCAGCCGAGCGCGAGCTCCAGCCCGCCGGTCACCGCCGGCCCGTTGACGGCGCCGATCCGGGGCGTGGCGGTCGCGGGGGTGAGCCCACGGTGGATCCGCGGCACCCCGCCACCTTCGCCGTCCCCGCCGGCCCGGGGAGCCTCGGCCACGTCACGGTAGGTGCGGGCGAGGTCCTTCAGGTCCAGACCGGCGCAGAATGCCGGGTCCCGGCCGGTCAGCACGACCACGGCGACGTCAGGATCGGCGTCCGCCTCGGCCAGTGCGCTCGCCAACCCGCCGATCATGCCGGCGGTGAGCGCGTTTCGGGCCTCGGGGCGGTCCAGTACGACGAGTGTCGCTGCGCCGTGACGTTCCGTGGTGATCACCACCCCCTTGCTACCACCGCTCGCCGCACCTCGTGCCGACCGAGGCACCGGGGACCGTAGTCCCCCGTGCCTGACAAGATGAGCGGGCCATGCTCATCCTCTGCACCTCGGTGGCCTTCGACAACTTCGGTAGCCAGCTCGCCCGCCCCGGACTCGAGTGGCTGACCATGGAGGCCGACGGCAGCCTCCTCGACGGGTCGGGCGCGGGCATCCCCTGGTCGGAGGCACGCCCCGAGGTGGCCTGGGGCACGTCCGACCTGTTCCGCGAGGGCGCACCGGTGGGCGCCTTCTTCCGCCTCCTGGTGGAGTGTTCCTCCCTCCGGTGGTTCCAGTCGCCCGCCGCCGGCTACGACGCCGAGCCCTTCGGACTCCTCGCCCGGCGCGGGGTGCGGGTCTGCAACGCCCACGTCAACAGCCTGCCGATCGCCGAATTCGTGCTGCGCTCGGTCCTGGACGAGTTCCAGGGCGCCGAGGTGTGGCGACGCCAGCAGGACGAGGCCTCGTGGCGGATCCACGACTGGCGGGAGGTGTCGGGGACGACGTGGCTGGTCGTCGGACTCGGCCACATCGGAAGCGCGGTGGCCGTCCGGGCGCGTGCCCTGGGGGCCCGCGTGATCGGCTGCAGACGGACCCCGTCGCCGGACGACCCGACCGACCGCACGGTGACGCCGGACCACCTGCTCGACGTGGTGGGCGAGGCCGACGTGGTGGTCCTTTCGGCGCCGGCCGGCCCGACGACCGACCGCCTGGTCGGAACCGGGTTCCTGGCCGCCATGAAGCCGCACAGCATGATCGTCAACGTGGGTCGCGGATCGCTCATCGACGAGCCTGCGCTGCTGGCCGCGCTCGACACCGGTATCCCGGTGGCGGCCGCACTCGACGTCTTCGCCACCGAGCCGCTGCCACCCGGCCACCCGTTCTGGACGCACCCCCGGGTCCGGGTCACCCCGCACAACGCAGCGGGAGGCTTCGGCCGGTTCGGGCGCCAGGCCGACCTCTTCGACGCCAACCTCGACCGCTACCTTGCCGGAGAACCCCTCGGGCACGACGTGACCGACGCCATCAAGGAGCACCATCCGTGACCGACGGAACCCCTGACTACCTCCCGATCCCCGATGCTCCGTCCTGGTTCGCGCGGGCCCTGGACGTCCCCCGCGGCGACCTCGTGGTCGACGTCGACGGGTGCGCCGTCCACGCCCTTACCTTCGGCCGCCCGGGGACACGCGGCCTCGTGTTCGTCCACGGCGGCGGGGCCCATGCCCACTGGTGGACGCACGTGGCCGCCGCGTTCAGCGACGAGTTCCGGGTGGTGTGCGTCGACCTGTCCGGTCACGGCGACAGCGGGCACCGGAAGTCGTACTCGCTCGAACAGTGGACCGACGAGGTCGTGGCGGTGTCAGGGGCCGGGGACATTTCCGGTCCCCCGGTGGTGATCGGACACTCGATGGGCGGATTCGTGACCATCGGGACGGCCGCCCGGCACCCCGAACGGGTCAGTGGCGCCATCGTCTGCGACTCGCCGGTGACCGAGCCCGACCCCGAGATCGCCTCGTACCGGCTGAAGGAGGCGTTCGGCCGGCCGCGGGTGTACGCGTCACCGGAGGACGCGATCGCGCACTTCCGCACCGTACCGGCTCAGGACCACTATCTCGACTTCGTGATGGACCACGTCGCCCACCGGTCGGTACGGCCCGTCGACGGGGGCTACCAGTGGAAGTTCGACCGCGACGTCTTCGCCCAGTTCGGTGGCGGGATGCGGAGTGTCGCCCTCCCCTACCTGTCGCGCGTGCGGTGCCGGCTCGCGCTCCTCCGGTCCGAGTACGGGCTGGTCACCCGGGACATCGGTCGCTTCATGTACGACGAGCTCGGACGGGTGGCACCGGTGTTCGAACTCCCCGAGGCGGGGCACCACGCGATGCTCGATCAGCCGCTCATCCTGCTCACGGCGCTGCGCGCCCTGCTGGCCGACTGGGACCATTCCGAACCTCGACGGCGCGACTGACGCTGTGCACCCGGTCGGCCGCCGGTCGACGGCGGTCCGCTGTGACGACGCCGGCTACCAGCCGGACGCGGCGATGACCGGGGCGTTCAGGCGGGTGCCGGCCATACTGCCGTCCGATCCGGCGTCGCCGTAGTCGTAGACGACACCGGCCGCCGTGGCCACCCAGTACCCCCGACCGTCGGTCGTGGCGAACACCGCGGTGGCATGGTCGCCCCCGAGCGCGCCTTGCGGGTCGCCGTACTGACCGGCGTCACCGAAGGCGGAGACCTGACCGTCGGAGAACAGGACCCAGTAGCCGCCGCCGTCCGGGGTGCGTACGGCCGCGGTGACGGCGACGTTCCGGCGCGACGGGGCACCGAGGTAGGGGGCGTCGCCGAACGCGTAGACATCGCCCGTCGCCGTCACCAGCCAGTACCCGTTGCCGGTCGCGTCGGGCATGACGGCCACCGCCGCACCGCTGCAGCCACCGATCGCCGGGCAGGACCCGGCGAAGCGCGCGTCCCCGAAGGCGAACACACCGCCGTCGGCGGCGACCATGAAGTAGCCCCTGTCGTCCGTCGACGGGACCACCGCCACGATCGGTGCGGCCAATGGGTGCCCGGTCGAGCCGGCCGGGGTGAAGCCCAGCCCGGGGAGCGAGCCGTAGAACCCTGCGTCGCCGAAGGCGAAGACGCCCCCGTCGGAGCCGACCAGCCAGTAGCCCTGGCGGTCCGCCGTCGGCGAGATCCCCGTCACCGGGCGCTGCAGGGTGAGAGTTCCCGTCGAACCGAAGAACGCCGCCGACCCGAAGGAGAAGATCCCACCGTCGGAGCCGACCAGCCAGTAGCCGTCCGTGATCGGCGGGGTGGAGGGCACGGGCGGGGTGGTCGCCGGGGGGGAGGGCAGCGGGGAGACGGCCACGGCGAACGGACCGGCGGTCGCGCCCGGCAGCACGCCGTTGGCCGCGGCGACCGAGTACGTGAACGCCGTGGAGCCCGATGGCGGTGTGCCCGACACTGCGCCTGTGGCGCCGTCGACGGTGAGCCAGCCGGGCGCCCCGGTCAGCGAGAACCTCGGGGGTGGGTTGCCGGTGGCCGCGAACGTGTACCGGTAGGGCGTCCCGGAGGAGACCGTGCCCGGGGGTGATTCCGCCGAAAAGGCGGGTGCCACCGGGGCGCCCACGTAGACGGACCTCGACGTCGTCGCGGCGAAGCCGTCGGTGTCGACCACGGTGAGCGTGACCGGGTAGCTGCCTGCGCTGGCATAGGTATGGGTCGGCGTGGGACCCGACACGGTGGCGGTGCCGTCGCCGAAGTCCCAGTTCCAGTCGACGATCCCGTTGGGCACGTTGGCCACCGACGAGCCCGACCCGTCGAACCCCACCGGCGAGCCCGGCAGAGGCGAGGTGGTGGTCACGGCCAGGGATGCCGTGGGGAGCGACTGGGTCAGCGCGCACCCGCCGGCGGAGTTCCTGGCGTAGTCCTCGTTGGAGAACTCCTCCTGCAGCTCGTAGTGGTCACCGTTGATGACCTGGTTCCACTGGGCGCCGGTACCGCCACCGAGCGCGGTGCCGAAGTTCCAGGCGCACTCGTCGCCGTCCTCGTTGCCGACGGAGTCGATCCACCCGAGGCCGGTCGGGTCGGTGATCGTCTCGTTGTGCTCGTGGCTGATCAGGCTGAGGACCGAGTCGAGGGCGGGTGATCCGTTGGGCGACTCGGTTCCGACGCAGGTGTAACGGAACGCGGTCGGGTAGGGGATGTCCGCGTAGAGCGTGGTGGCCGACCCGAGGTAGGACACGCTGTGGTAACCACAGAATCCGGCAGAGGCGGTGTCCGAGCAGGTGCCGCCGGCGGCGGCGTCCGACGGGCCGATACAGGTCTCGACCCGGGGTGGGAGGAGCACCAGGTAGAGGTCGCCCATGCCGGTGGGCAGGCCGTTCGCCGCCAGGGCGCCCTCCACCTCGGCGCGGATCTGGCCGTTGGTCAGGCAGGCCGTGTAGTTCTCGCCCTTGCCCGAGTCGGGGGTGCACGAACCGACCGACGGGTACGTGTCGGCGAGGCCGACCGGGGGACCGGCATGGACGAGGTAGTGGATGTGTGGGGTACCGGTCCGTTGCCCGTCGGTGTACTGGGTGGCCACCGCGTAGACGTTGGAAGCCGAGCCGCTCGCGGCGGCGACGTCGGTGAGAAAGGTGTCGACGCCGGCCTGGTAGCCCGACGGGAAGCTGTAGCCGGTCGGGGCCCAGAACAGGGCATGGACGGTGTTCTCGCCCGTGGTCGACGGCGTCCCGACCACGGACCCGCCACCGTAGAGCAGCGGGGGGTTGCCGCCGCCGTAGCCGGACGACAGCGGAGGGGAGTCCGCCGTTCCGGACAGGGATCGGGGCACCGGGACGGTGCAGCCGGCCGGTGCCCTGGCGTGCACCATCCCGAGGATCCCGGAAGGGGCGGCCTGCTGCCGGCAGGCGGACGGGCTGGCAGCGGCAGAGGCCGGCGCCGCGGTCACGGCCGTCCCGATGACAGCGGCGACCAGCGGGAGCACGAGGAGCAGGGGGACACGGGCGCTGCCGCCACGCGCGCTCCTTCCGCGCCCGAACGCCCGTTGCGTGATCATCGTGTCTCCCTCGGACGACCCGGCAGTTCTCGTCTGGGGTCAGGATCGGCACGCACGACCCCGCGCTGAAGACCTGTTCAGTGGTACGTCGGTCGCAAGACGGTCCGCCCCCTTGCGGGCGCGGCCGCCGGACGGGTGCGGCCGCCGGACGGTTGCGGGACGGTTGCGGGAGGGCGGTGCCGCTGCATCGGGTGCCCTGCATGCGTCCGGTGCCGTGTGCTCCACACCCGCTCCCCCGGCCACCTCGGAGCGGGGACGTGCCCGCCGGCCGGCGCTGGGTAGCATCGTGGCCGCCGGGCCGCACCACCATCGTCCACCGTCCCCACCGGGAGCAGCCATGACCCCATCGGATCCCCGAGGCGCCATCTTCCTCGACCCCATCACCTACGCCGACCAGGCACGCTGGCACACCGTGGCCTCCGAGCTGCGGGCCGACGCCCCCGTCTTGCGCATCGAGGAGGAGGGCTACACCCCGTTCTGGGCCGTCACCCGCCATGACGACGTGTTCCGGGTCTCGCGCGACAACGAGCACTTCCTCAACACCCGCAACTCGATCCTCGCCCCCGAGATGCAGATGGAGTTCCTCAAGTCGATCGGCATCGAGGGCGAGACCCTC
>JAKAZC010000091.1 GCA_021826655.1 Actinomycetes bacterium
CGAACCGGCGTCGTGCCCGTCGCTGACCCGCGGGGTGTACGCCTACGACTTCGGTGACACCGCCGGGATGACCCCGCTGATGAAGATGCACACGCTGGGCCACGACTTCATCCCCGACCCGATCCACGCCGGCGGCCTCCGCTACCACGGCATGGCCCCGCTCATCTCGCACATCTACGAACTCGGCATGATGGAGGCGATCGCCATCCCGCAGACGGAGTGCTTCGCCGCGGCCATGCAGTTCGTGCGCACCGAGGGCATCCTGCCCGCGCCCGAGCCCACCCACGCCATCGCGGCGGCGGTGCGTGAGGCACTGGCCTGCAAGGCGTCCGGCGAGGAGAAGGTGATCCTGACCGCACTGTGCGGCCACGGCCACTTCGACCTCGCCGCGTACGACTCGTACCTGAGCGGTCGGATGGTGGACGAGGAGGTCACCGAGGCCCGCCTGGCCGAAGGACTGGTGACCGTGCCCGCGGTCGGCTGACCCCGGTCGGCGGGCGCGCACCGGGGGGCCCGGGTAGGTTCTGGCCCATGGATCGCCTCGATGCCCTCTCCCTCGCCACCTCCACGTTCGTCGACGTCCTGGTCCAGGTGGGTGAGGCCCAGATGCACCGGCCGACGCCGTGTGACGAGTGGGACGTGGCCGCGCTGGTCGAGCACGTGGCCATGGGGAGCGAGATGGCCGTCGCCCTGCTCGACGGGGCAGGGCGGGAGGAGGCCATGGCCTTCCGCGACCGCGAGTTCTGCGGCGACGACCCGGTCTCGGCGTGCCGGGAGGCGGTGGGCGTCCAGATGACCCGCATGCAGGTGGTGGGTGACTGGGACGCCATCGTCCACCACCCGGTCGGCGACGTCCCTGCCTCCCAGCTCCTCGGCTTCCGGACCGGGGACCTCACGCTGCACGCCTGGGACCTGGCCACCGCCATCGGGGCCGATCCGAGCCTTCCCGAGGAACTGGCCGCGGTCGTCTACCAGGACCTGCAGCCGATGGCGGCGTTCATCGGCACGGTCGGCGTGTTCGGCGAGGGGCCGTCGGGGGACGTCGGTGACGACGCGTCCGTGGAGCGGCGCCTGTTGGACCTCACCGGCCGCCGCCCCTGACCGCTTGCACCGCACCACCCGTCCACCGCAGCGCCGCCGACCAGGGGGATCCGAGTGACACAGCACGACTATGACGCCATCGTGGTGGGGGCGGGCCACAACGGCCTGACCGCCGCGCTGGTGATGGCCCGGGGCGGCATGCGCGTCCTGTGCCTGGAGAAGAACCACTTCATCGGGGGCATGGCCACGACCACCGAACTGGTGCGGGGGTACCGGTTCGAGCTGGCGGGATCGGTGCAGTTCCCCGTCCCCACCGCGATCTACGACGACCTCGACCTCGGGGCCTGTCCCATCTACGAGCCCGAGGTCCAGTCGGTCAGCATCGGGCCGTCGGGGGAGGAGCCGATCCTGCTGTACAGCGATCCGGACCGGCTCTTCGAGCACCTGAACGAACGGCTCGGCCTGGACGCCGTGGTCGGGATGGGTGAGATCGCCGCGTGGGCCGAGGCGCCCGCCCGGGCCATCGGACGCTTCGACGTGCGCACCCCGCCGAAGTCGCTCGACGAGATGTTCGCCGGCGCGGCCAACGAGGCCGAGCGCGAGGCGATCCGCACGGTCCTGTTCGGCAGCGTGATGGATGTGGTCGACCGGCATCTGCCCGACCGCGCCGCCCACGCCCAGGTGCGGGGCATGCTCGCGTTCCTGGCGGTGAACTCCACCTACCGCGGGCCCTACGACCCGGGCAGCGCCATGTGCCTGGCGTTCGCCATGGCGACGCCCGGCGACGTGACCATGTCGAAGGTCAAGGGTGGCATCGGTGCCATCTCCGACCACGTCCTCGGCCGGTTCGAGGCGGCCGGGGGTGAGCTCCGGCGCCACGTCAAGGTGGCCGGGATCACCGTCGAATCGGGGCGGGCCACCGGGGTGGTGCTCGGCGACGGCACCCGGATCAGCGCTCCGGTGGTCGTGTCCAATCTCGACCCGACGGCCACCTTCGACCACCTGGTGGGCAGGGACGAGCTCCACGACGACTTCACCCGGCGGGTGGACGCCATCGACCACCGGGCCCTGTACTTCCAGATCCACTTCGCACTGTCGGGACTGCCGGAGTACGCCGGCGGCTACGAGGTCCTGAACGAGGGGGACGCCCGCCAGAACGTCACGTTCTTCGGGACGCCGGAGCAGATGCAGGCGGACTTCCTCGGGTGCACCCGGGGCATCGTGCCCGACGCCCCGTCGGTCAACCTCTCGATCCCCACCCTCCGCGATCCCGACCTGGCCCCGCCGGGCAAGCACGTGGCCTCTAGCTTCGCCTTCTACGCGCCGATCGGGGCCGACCACGACGAGGCCGCCGGGTTCCGCGACCGGATGGCCGAGCGCATCGTGGCCCGGATCGCCGCCCACGCGCCGAACTTCCCCGACCTGGTCGAGCGCCAGTTCAACTACCCGGCGTACACCTACGAGCGGATGTTCGCGTGCACGGGCGGCGACTTCACCCACGGCCTGCTGCAGCCCGAGTTCATGGGGCCGTTCCGCCCCGGGCCGCGGGGATGGCCCGACGACCCGATCCCCGTCGACGGGCTCTACCTGTGCGGCGCCGGCTGCCACGGCGGCCCCGGGGTGACGTTCATCCCCGGGTACAACTGCGGGCACGCCGTACTCGACGACCGCGGCTGACGACGGCCCGCGGTCCTACCGGCCTAGTGTGGTGCCGCCGGGCCGCCGGCGGCGTGGGCCGAGGCGTCCGACTGGCTGACCCAGGTCTCGTACATCTCGGCGTAGCGGCCACCCCGGGCCACGAGCTCGGCGTGGGTGCCCACCTCGATGATCCGGCCCATGTCGACCACGGCGATCCGGTCGGCCCGCATGGCGGTGGACAGCCGGTGGGCGATGAGGATGGCGGTACGGTTCTCCAGCAGCACGTCGAGTGCCGCCTCGATCCTGGTCTCCGACTGCAGGTCCAGGTTGGACGTCGCCTCGTCGAGCACCAGTACGCGGGGGTGGGCGAGGAACGCGCGGGCCAGCGCGATCAGCTGGCGCTCGCCCGACGACAGGGTCTGGCCCCGCTCGTGTACCACCGTGTCGAGTCCGTCGGGCATCCGGGCGACCACGTCGGTGAGGCCCACCCGCTCGACGGCGTCCCGGATCTCGTCGTCCGACGCCTCGGGCCGGGCGAACGCGATGTTGTCGCCGATGGTGCCGGCGAACAGGAACGGCTCCTGGGGCACGACGCCGAGCTGACTGCGCAGTGAGTACATGGTGACGTCGCGCAGGTCGTGCCCGTCGATCGTCACGCGACCCTCGGTGGGGTCGTAGAACCGGGTGACCAACTTGGCCATGGTCGACTTCCCCGCGCCGGTCGGTCCGACGAAGGCGACCGTCTCACCCGGGGACATCGACAGGTCCACGTCCTCCAGCACGGGCCGGCCCGGTAGGTACTCGAAGGACACGTGGTCGAAGGTGATGGCGCCCTCGATCGGGGGCAGCTCGACGGCGTCGGGAGCCTCGACCACCTCGGGCTCGGTGTCGCACAGGTCGCGGAGCTTGGTGACCGAGGCCTGACCCTGCTGGTACGTGTTGTACTGCTGGACCAGCAGCTGGATCGGCTGGAAGAACCGGTTGAGGTAGAGGAAGAACGCCACGAGCGCGCCGAGGGTCAGCTGGTGGTGGAGGACCATGGTGCCGCCGATGGCCAGCATGACGGCCTGGCCGATGATGCCGAGCGCCTGGGTGCCGGGGCCGTAGAGGGCGTTGACGTGGGCCGTGTAATTGTTGGCGTCGCGGTAGTCGCCGACCACGTTCCGGTGGTGGATCACGTTGTGGCGCTGCCGGTTGTGGGCCGTGACGATGCGGACACCGTGCAGGCTCTCGGACAGGTCGGCCAGTACGTTGGCGATGCCGTCGCGGACCCCGTCGTACCCCCGCTCGGACGCCCGCTTGAACCAGATGGAGGCGGCGACAAGCGCCGGGACGATCAGGACCACGGTGATGAACGCGAGGCGCACGTTGGTGGCGAACAGGATGCCCGTGATCACCACCATGGTCAGCGCCTGGATAGCCAGCTGGGACAGGCCGTCCTGCAGCAGCTGCTGGAGGTTCTCGATGTCGCTGGTCATCCGGCTCATGACCACGCCGGCCTTCTCCTCGGTGAAGAAGCCGAGGGAGAGCCGCTGGAGGTGGGCGAAGACCTTGACCCGCAGATCGTTCATGACCCACGCGGCCAGGCGGCCGGTCACCTGGACCGAGTACCGCTGGGCCAGCGCCGTGACGCCGATGAACACCAGGTAGGCCACGGCCATGGCCACCACGACACCGAAGTCGAAGTGGCCCTCGGACATCCCGTTGTTGATGGCGTACTCGGTCAGCTTCGGACCCACCTGACCGGCCACCGAGACGGCCACCACCAGGAGCCCGGCCAGGGCGAGCATCCGCGGGTACTTGGTGAGCAGCCGCCACAGGGTCAGGCGCTTCAGCTCCTCGTTGTTGGCGTTCTGCTCGAACGCGATGTCCGGCTCGGCGTAGGCCGGCTCGGAGGCCACCAACCGGTCGACACCGTCCTGCAGTTCCGAGGGGATGCCGGCGAAGGGCAGACCCGGTGCCGCGGGGCGTCCGAACCCGCCGGGCGCGCCACCGAGGCCGCCACCCCCACCGAAGCCGCCTCCCCACGTCATCGGGCACCCCCGGTCCGCACCGCGTCGAGCATGGCGCCGAGCCCCGATCCGTCGACCGGCGGACCGTCGTCGTCCGCGTCGTCGCCGTCGTCGCCGTCCGCGTGGGAGCGTTCGTCCTCGGCCTCGAACTGGGCCGCCTGGGCCAGCACCTCGGCGTAGAGCGGGGTGGTGGCGAGGAGCTCGGCGTGGGTGCCGTCGGCCACCACCCGCTGGCTGTCGAGCAGGACCACCCGGTCGGCCAGCGAGATGGTCGACAACCGGTGGGCGATGATGATCGTGGTCCGACCCTCCATCTGCACCCGCAGGCCGGCGTGGATGGTCTGCTCGACCTGGACGTCGATGGCGCTGGTGGCGTCGTCCAGCACCATGATCGGCGGGTTGACGAGCAGCGTGCGGGCGATGGCGATCCGCTGGCGTTGGCCACCCGACAGGGTGTAGCCGCGCTCGCCCACGACGGTGTCGTACCCGTCGGCCAGATGACGGATGAATTCGTGGGCCCCGGCCGCCTTCGCCGCCGCCTCGACCTCGTCGAGGGTGGCCGACGGGCGGCCGTAGGCGATGTTGTCCTTGACCGACACGCTGAACAGGAACGGCTCGTCGAGCACGACGCCGACGTGTGCCCGCAGGCTGGCCAGGGTCAGGTCGCGGACGTCGTGCCCGTCGATCTCGACCGAGCCGTGGCGCACGTCGTAGAAGCGGGTGAGCAACCGGGCCACCGTCGACTTGCCGGCGCCGGTGCGCCCGACGACGGCCACGGTCTGCCCGGGCGGCACGTGGATGTCGAAGTCGGCCAGGACCAGATGCTCGGCGTCCTCGTCGTACGCGAAGTCGACGTGCCGGAAGCGCACGTCCCCCGCGCAGTCGACCAGGTCGATCGCGTCGGCGCTGTCGGTGATGGTCGGCTGCTCGTCGAGGATCTCGTAGATCCGGTCGGCCGAGGCGGCGGCCCGCTGACCCATCATGATGAGCATGCCGAGCATCATGAACGGCGCCTGCAGCATGAGCAGGTAGGAGTTGAAGGCCAGGATCGACCCGATGCCGAGCGACCCGTGGATGACCATGTAGCCACCGAAGACGAGCACGAGGACCAGGCCGGCCTGGGGGAGGTTCTGCACCAGCGGGGTGAACCGGGCCCGCAGGTCGGCATCCTTGATGTAGCCCCACTGGAGCCGTTCGGCGGCACCCGACAGTGAGCGCAGCTGCTGTTGCTCGGCGGCGAAGGACTTGACCACCCGGACGCCGTTGACGTTCTCGTCCACGATGGTGGCCACGTCGGCCAGTCGGGCCTGGATGATCCAGGACACCGGGAACATCGACTTGCGCATGCGTACGCCGGTCCAGAACACGAAGGGCATGGTGGCCATGGCGATGAAGGCCAGCATCACGTTGATGTGGAGCATGAATCCGAAGGCGATGACGGCCATCGAGCACTGGACCAGGATCAGCGGGGCGAAGGTCATGTACATCTGCACGGACCGGATGTCGGAGTTGGCCCGCGAGATGAGCTGGCCCGACTGGACCCGGTCGTAGAAGGCGAACGACATCTTCGTCAGGTGCTCGTAGATGATGTTGCGGAGGTCGTACTCGATGTCATACGCCGTCTCGAAGAGGAACAGCCGGGCGATGTAGCCGGTGATCCCCGAGGCGATGCCCAGTCCGACGATCCACCAGACGTAGTGGCTCAGGGCGACGGTGTGGGCCTGGATCGAGTTGGTGATGGCGAGGTTCAGGAGGTTCGGGATCATCACCTGGAAGATCAGGCCGACGAAGGACAGGATCAGCGAGGTGAGGAAGATCCCCTTGTGGGCCGACAGGATGGGCATGGCCCGTCGCAGCCACGACAGCGACCTGTCGGGGTCGATGCCGGCCGGGGGCGCCTCGTTGCGGGCCTCCTCCTCGATGGGCACGAACGCGGTGCCCGTCTCGGTCGGGCCCTTCGGGCGGGGGCGGAGTGTGGGGGCCTTCATCGGCTCCACCGGGCCGCGCTGTAGGCGACGAGTGCGGTGCGCCAACGGGCCAGGCCGGCGAAGGCCTCCTCGGTCGCGGCGGTGTCGTCCATGGCGTCGGTCACGACGCGCAGGCGGGCCTCGATGGCCGCGTCGGCCGCGCCGAGCAGCGCCAGCCCCGACGGGGTGAGCGCGTGGCCCACCTGGCGGCGGTCGCCCGCCACCGGATGGCGCTCGACCAGCCCACGGGTCACGAGACCGTCGACCACCGCGGTGACGGTCGGCGGTCGCACGGCCAGCCGCTCGGCCAGGACCGAGGAGACGGCCGAGTGCTCGTCGAGCAGGCCGAGGATCCGGTACTGCGGCAGGGACAGCTCGACGGTGCCCAGCCCGATCTCGACCTGTTTGGCCAGCCACGCCGCGGTCCGGCCGACGGTACGGCGGTCGACCGCGACGGTGTTCGGGGGGGCACTCGATTCGGGGGTCACATAGTTAGACTATCGAACGAACGCGGTCCTCCGAACGGGGTCCCCGCGGCCGCGCCGACGGGTCGCCCCGGCCGCGGGGGACCGCCCGGGGCCCGGGGCCGTCCTGTCTAGGCTCGCCGGATGACCATGGGATTCCGCCGCCAGGACGCCGTCGACCATGCCCGTGCACGGTGGCGGTCCGACGTGCTGCCGCTGCTCGTGACCTTCGGCCGCATCCCCAACCTGTCGCCGGACTTCGACCCCGGGTGGCGGGAGGCCGGGCACATGGACCGTGCCGCCGACATGGTGGCCGCCTGGGCCTCGGCCCGCGACCTCCCCGGCGCGACGGTCGAGGTGGTCCGCCTGCCCGGGCTGACCCCGACTGTGCTCGTCGACATCCCCCCGTCCGACCACGAGGCGACCGGCACCGTGCTCCTCTACGGCCACATCGACAAGCAGCCCCCGATCGACGGCTGGACGGCCGGCCGCGGACCGTGGACGCCGGTGGTCGAGGGCGACTGGCTGTTCGCCCGTGGGGTGGCCGATGACGGCTACGCGCTCCCCTCCGCGCTGCTGGCGGTCGAGGCGGTGGCGGCCGCCGGCGGGCGGCACGGGCGAGTGGTCGTCCTGGCCGAGGGGTCAGAGGAGAGCGGCAGTCCCCACCTGCTCGCGGTGCTGTCCCACCTGGCCGACCGGATCGGCACCCCCGACCTGGTACTCGCCCTCGACTCCGGCAGCCCGACCTACGACCGGCTGTGGGTCACCACGTCGCTGCGCGGCGCACTGGTGGGCACCCTGACCGTCCGGGTCCTCGACCACGGGGTCCACAGCGGCGAGGCCGGCGGCGTGGTCCCCTCCTCCTTCCGGATCGCCCGGCTGCTCCTCGACCGGATCGAGGACGCGGGCTCCGGCGACGTCGTGGTGCCCGAGCTGTGCGTCGAGCCGCCGGCCTGGGCGCCTGCCGCGGCCCGCGAGCAGGCGGCCGCACTCGACGCGGCCGGGTCCGGCGCCTCGCCGTTCCCGGTGGCCCCCGGGCTGGTGCTCGAGGGCGCCGACGGCGCCGACCGGGCCCTGCGCAACGGGTGGCGGGCGTCGGTGGCGGTGGTGGGCGCGGACGGGATGCCGCCCCCGGCCGAGGCCGGCTCGGTGCTCCGGCCGTACACGTCCCTCAAGCTCGTCGTCCGGATCCCGCCGACCGTCGACGCGACGGTGGCGACCGACGGGCTGGCCCGGGCCCTGACCACCGATCCGCCCTACGGCGCGGAGGTCACCTGGGCGCCGGGCCAGGCGTCGGGAGGGTGGGCGGCCGGGCCGCTCGCCCCGTGGCTGGCCGACGGGCTGGCGGCGGCGTCGCAGGCCGCCTTCGGCAATCCGCCGGCCCGGCTGGGGGAGGGTGGCACCATCCCGTTCATGGGTTGGCTCGCGGCGCGCTTCCCCCGGGCGCAGATCCTGGCCGCCGGCGTGCTCGGTCCCGGTTCGAACGCCCACGGCCCCGACGAGGGACTCCACCTGCCGACCGCCGAGCGGCTCACCGGGGCCCTGGCCGTGGTGCTCGACGCCCACGCCGGCCGGCCGGCCGGGTAGTAGCGGGGAGCGCGCCCCGGTCCAGGTGTCGATCGACCGTGGGGGCGACCCGCCGCCACCGGGGAGGAGCCCGGGGACTACCGCCCGCTCCGGTGCCATGTCGTCCGGGCGAAGAAGGCGAGCATCAGCCCGGTGGCACTGACCGCCTCGGTGGTCGGGCCGAACTCCCCGGTCGGCAGTGCCACCGGTGATCCGGGCCACGTGTGCCCGCCCCCGACCACGGTGTCGAGCGTCACCGAGCTGCCGCGACCGCACCGCCCCCAGGAGCTCCGCACGATCCCCGGGGCCGGGTGGGTGACCCGAGGTGTGGGCGCGCACCGGTCGAGCCGTGCCCATGCGGTCGAATTCGATACGGCGCCGACCACGGGCACACCCGGCACCGACCGACCGGTCGCACCGTCCGCATACGGGACGATCGGGTCCGCCGTCCCGTGGAATGCGAGCACGGGGACCGGTCCGGTGCAGGGCCGGATCAGGTACTCGGCCGCAACCAGGCCGATGGCCGCCAGGTGGTTGCCTGGGTCGCAGGCCATGAGGGCGGAGAACTCCGAGCCGAGCGAGTATCCCGCCGCGTAGAGGCGGTCCCGGTCGACGCAGTAGCGGCTCCCCAGATCCGCGACGAGCGCCGTCACCAACCGCTGGTCGGCCGTCGGGGTGCCC
>JAKAZC010000092.1 GCA_021826655.1 Actinomycetes bacterium
CTCGCCATCGGTTGCGCCTACCTCGCCGCCCGACCGCAGCCGCCCCGGGTGGTCGAGACGATGCAGCGGCACCTCGGCACGTCGACGCAGCTGCCGGTCCGGATCGTGCTCCTGCTGATCTCCGGGCTGGTCCTGGTGGCGTCGTCCCTCAGCCTGGAGATCCTGCTCGGGGCGTTCGCCGCCGGCCTGATCGTGCGCATCGGGTTCACCGAGTCGCAGTCCGCGTCGATGCGGCCCCGGCTCGAGTCGATCGGCTTCGGCTTCCTGATCCCGGTCTTCTTCGTGGTCAGCGGGATGCAGTTCCACATCCGGGCCCTGGTCGACAGCCCGTCCGTCCTCGAGCGGGTCCCGATCTTCCTCGGGCTGTTCCTGCTCGTGCGGGGCCTGCCCGCGTTGCTGGTGTACGCCGGCGTGCTCCCGTGGCGCAAGCGGTCGGCACTCGGCGTGCTGCAGTCGACGGCGTTGCCGATGCTCGTGGTCATCACCCAGATCGGGCTCGACACCCATCACATGCTGCGGGTCAACGCCACCGCGCTGGTGGGGGCGGGGATGGTCTCCGTCCTCCTGTTCCCTCTGCTCGGCTTCGCGCTCGTCGGCCGCGACACCGAGGCGGGGACGGTGCCCCTCGACGAGCGTGGGGACGTCGACCCGGCGGTAGACACGCTCTGACCGGCGCCGATCAGTCGAAGGTGAGGAACGAGTCCCGTTCGTAGGCCAGCAGTCGCTGGTAGTTGTCGACCAGCCCCTGCGCCCGCGACGGGTCGTTGGCCAGGTTGACCAGCTCGTGGGGATCGGAGTCGTGGTCGTACCACTCGTGGTCGTTGTCGTCGAAGGCGCAGTCGACGTCGAACAGCTTGTGGCCGGGGGACCTGCCCCACAGCCCGGTGCCCGGCTTGCCCCCGCCCACGCCGTAGTAGCGGGCGTACTTGGTGGTGCCGTCGGTGAACCCGCGCACGGCGTAGCGGACCCGGTTCAGATTGGTGGTCTGCGCGGAGTCCTGTGCGAACAGGACGTGGTCGCGCACGGTCGCGGACGGATCGGCCAGCACCGGACGCAGGTCCTCGCCCTGCACGGTGGCGGCCGCGGACACGGGGTCCACCCCGGCCAGCGCGCAGACGGTGGCGGCCAGGTCGACGTGGGACCCGAGGGCGCCGGTCACCGTGCCCGCCGTGGTGGTGCCGGGCACCTTCACGTAGAGGGGCACCCGCATGATCTCGTCGTACACGAACGGGCCCTTCGACCGCAGGCCGTGCGAGCCGCACATGTCCCCGTGGTCGGAGGTGAAGACGACGACCGTGTCGTCCCAGGCCCCCGACGCCTCGAGCGCGCCCAGCACGGTCCCGAGGCTCCGGTCGGCCAGGTGGTGGAGGTGCACGTAGTAGTCGAGGTGGCGCAGCCAGGCCGCCCGGTCGGCCGGGTCGATGGTGCCGTACAGGCTGTGCTGCTGGTCCCAGCGCCACTGCCGGTGGGCCTCGGGCTTGGTGTGCAGCGGGTCGCCGAAATTGGCCGGCAGGGTGTCGCACACCTCGGGGTAGGGCTCGCGGTAGGCGGGGAGCGTTTCGTCCTCCTTCCACGCGGCGGACTCGAGGACCTGCTTGACCCCCGCCACCTGGTCGGGATGCGACGCCTGGTAGGCGGGCTGGTCGACCGGGAACCACATCACGTCGTGGGGGTTGACCAGGGCGACGGTCAGGAACCAGGGCCGGCCGCCGCGGTCTGCGCTCCCGGCGTTGGCGGACAGCCAGCGGGCGGCGTTGGAGGCGATGATCGGGTCGAAGTGGACCCCGGTGCCGGCCCAGCCCATGAAGTGGCGGTCGTTGCCGTCCCAGTCCGAGAAGCCGTAGGCCTCCATGTCGGGCCGGGCCGCGTGGGACAGGTGCCACTTGCCGATGTAGGAGGACCGGTAGCCGGCGGCGCCGAGCAACGAGCCCAGCGTCGGTGTCGTGGTCGCCAACTCGTCGTGCTCGGGCATGATCACGTTGTCGAGGACACCGTGGCCCGTGAGGTAGCGCCCGGTGAACAGGCTGGCCCGGCTGGGCGAACACGGGGACGAGTGGGTGAAGTAGTTGGTGAATTCGAGGCCCTCGGCCCGGAGCCGGTCGCGCCAGGGCAGCGACGTGCCCGCCGGCAGCCACGAACGCTGGCGCTCCTGGTCGGACACCACGAGCAGGATGTTGGGCTGCGTCTGCGCTGCCCCGTCACGGGAGGGGTCGGTCATGGGGGAACGGTAGCGCTCGGACCCGCCCCCGACCGGTCCCGGCGGGCCTGGCCGGGCCGTGTAGGCACAAAACTGAAATCTGTTCTACATTTCCTCCGTCACGTACGCCGCACGCACAGGGGAGGTCCGTCCATGGCCGACAGTGAGGTCCTGCACGCAGAACACCGGCTCGAGTACCCGTACTCGCGCTCGACGGGACCGGTCATCGGTGCGTTCCTGACCGGCCTGCGCGACGGCCGTTTCCTCGGGGCGACCGGCTCGGACGGTCGGGTGATCGTGCCGCCCACCGAATACGACCCGATCACGAGCGACGACGTCGGCGAGCTGGTCGAGGTCGGTCCCGGCGGGGTCGTCCAGTCGTGGGCGTGGGTGGCGCACCCGTTGCGCAAGCACCCGCTCCAGACCCCGTTCGCCTGGGCGCTCGTCACCCTCGACGGCGCCGACACGGCGATGCTCCACGTGGTCGACGTCCCCGGGCCCGACGCGCTGTCGACCGGCACCCGGGTCACGGCCCGGTTCCGACCGGCGTCCGAGCGGATCGGCACCATGGCCGACCTCGAGGCCTTCGAGCTCGAGGGGGGCGCATCCTGATGGCCGACGAGACGGCCGACCAGGGTCCGGTGACGACGTTGGCCACGCCCATCGGGCTCGACTTCGAATTCACCCCGGGGATCGCGCAGTCCAAATTCCTCCGTGGACTCGAGAAGGCCGAGTTCCTCGGCCAGCGCTGCCCGACGTGCGGCAAGGTCTACGTGCCGAGCCGGGGCTCGTGCCCGACCGACGGCGTCCCCACCACCGAGGACGTGTTGCTCGGGAACTCGGGCACGGTGACCACCTACTGCGTGGTGAACGTGCCCTTCGCCGGCCAGTCGATCGAGATCCCCTACATCTGCGCCCAGATCCTCCTCGACGGCGCCAACCTGTCGTTCATGGGCCTCATCCAGGAGATCCCCACCGACCAGATCCGCATGGGCATGCGGGTGGAGGCGGTGTGGGTGGACGAGTCCGAGCTGACCCCGTCCCTCGCCTCGGTCCGGTACTTCCGGCCCAACGGCGAGCCGGACGCCGACTACGACACCTACAAGGAGTACCTGTGAGCGCTGCCGCCCGCGCCGTGCGCCCCGTATCGATCGCCTCCTTCGCCCAGTCGCAGAACGTCCGCCGGGACGACGAGCGCAATGAGGTCGAGGGCCTGATGCCGGTCATCGCCGAGGTGTTCGGCAACATCGGCATCACCAAGGACGACGTCGACTTCATCTGCTCGGGCTCGACCGACTACCTCATCGGCGGGCCGTTCAGCTTCGTGATGGCCCTCGACGCCGTCGGTGTGTGGCCGCCGCGCAGTGAGAGCCATGTCGAGATGGACGGGGCCTGGGCACTCTACGAGGCATGGGTGCTCCTGCAGGAGGGCGAGATCGACGCCGCGCTGGTCTACTCGTTCGGGCGCTCGTCACTGGGCGACCTCAACGAGATCCTCACCCTGCAGCTCGATCCGTACTACGAGGCGCCGCTGTGGCCGGACATCGTGAGCCTGAGCGCACTGCAGGCCCGTGCCCTCATCGACTCGGGCAAGGCCACCGAGGCCGACTTCGCGGCCGTCGCCTCGCGGAGCCGCCGGGACGCCCTGGCCAACCCCAGGGCCCAGGTGCGCAACGACGTCGCCCCCGACGTCCTCCTGGAGGACGACTACGTGGTCGCCCCGCTGCGTCGCCACGCCCTGCCCCCCATCACCGACGGCGCGGCGGCGATCGTGCTCGCCGCCGGCGACAAGGCGGCGGCCTGGTCCGAGCGACCGGTGTGGATCACCGGGTTCGACCACCGGATGGAAACCCACGCGCTGGGCGCACGCGACCTCACCACGTCCCCGTCGACGGCCAAGGCCGCCGAGATGGCCGGGGTGGCGGCCGGCACGGTCGACGTGGCCGAGATCCACGCGCCCTTCGCCCATCAGGAACTCATCGTCAAGGAGGCCCTCGGGCTCGACGGGTCGGTCGTGATCAATCCGTCGGGCGGGGCACTGGCCGCCAACCCGCTCATGTCGGCGGGTCTCATCCGGATCGGCGAGGCGGCCGAGCGGATCCGTTCGGGACGGGCCGACCGGGCGGTGGCCCACGCCACGTCGGGCCCGTGTCTCCAACAGAATCTCGTCTGCGTCCTGGAGGGTGGTGCGTGATGGCCGAGCGCTGTGCAGTCATCGGGGTGGGCCAGACCCACCACAAGGCCAAGCGGGACGACGTGTCCATCGCCGGCCTGGTGCGCGAGGCGGCCAAGATGGCCCTGGCCGACGCCGACCTCACCTGGTCGGACATCGATGCCGTGGTGATCGGCAAGGCCCCGGACATGTTCGAGGGAAACATGATGCCCGAGATCTACCTGGCACCCGCCCTGGGTGCGGTGGGCAAGCCCATGTTCCGCGTGCACACCGCCGGCTCGGTCGGCGGTTCGACCGCCCTGGTGGCGGCCCACCTGGTCACCTCGGGCATCCACAAGCGGGTGCTGACCGTCGCCTACGAGAAGCAGTCGGACTCGGACGCCATGTGGGCGCTATCGGTTCCCCAGCCGTTCGCCGCACCGCTCCTGGCCGGTGCCGGCGGGTACTTCGCCCCGCACATCCGGGCGTACATGCGCCGGTCGGGCGCGCCGGACCACATCGGCCGGATGGTGGCGGTCAAGGATCGCAGGAACGCGATGCGGAACCCGTATGCGCACCTCCACCTGGCCGACATCGACATGCAGATGGTCGAGGACTCGATGATGCTGTGGGACCCGTTGCGCTACCTGGAGGCGTGCCCGTCCTCGGACGGGGCGGCAGCCATGGTGCTGGCGGCCGAGGACGCACTCTCGGGCCACTACCCACCGGCCTGGGTCCACGGCATGGCCATGCGGTCCGAGCCGACGATGTTCGCCGGGCGCGACCAGATCAACCCGCAGGCCGGACGCGACTGCTCGGCCGACGTGTACGCCCAGGCCGGGGTCACCGATCCCCGTGCGCAGTTCGACTGTGCCGAAATCTACGTGCCGTTCAGCTGGTACGAGCCGATGTGGCTCGAGAACCTCGGCTTCTGCGACCTCGGCGACGGGTGGAAGCTGACCGAGTCCGGGGCCACCGCCTTCGACGGGGACATCCCCTGGAACGCGTCGGGTGGGGTCCTGTCGTCCAACCCGATCGGTGCCTCGGGCATGCTCCGCTTCCTCGAGGTGGCGATGCAGGTGCGCGGCCAGGCGGGCGAACACCAGGTGGACGGCGCGAGACTGGCGCTCGGCCAGGCCTACGGCGGCGGCTCGCAGTTCTTCGCCATGTGGGTGGTCGGCAGCGACAGGCCCTGACCGACCGGAAGACGGCCGGCGGGCCGGACGACGACGGGAGGTGACCACATGGAGGACCAGCACGCCCACCCGGCCGGCGCCACGCCCTCGGTCGGCCACCTGGTACAGGTGGCCTCGGGCGTCTACGCGTGGATCCAGCCCGACGGGACCTGGTGGCTCAACAACGCCGGGGCGGTGGCCGGTGGCGACGGCACCCTGATCGTCGACACCTGCGCCACCGAGGGGCGGACGCGCCGGTTCCTCGACGCGGTCGACGCGGCCACCGGTGGCGCGCCGGTCCGGTTCGGCGTGAACACCCACGAACACGGCGACCACACCTTCGGCAACTCGCTCCTGCCCGACGGCACGGCCCTCATCGGCCACGAGGTGATGCGCGAGCACCTGCTGGTGGACCCCCTCATCGACGGCTGCCCGCCGGCGTGGGACCCGGTGCCGGAGTGGGGCTCCGTGACCCGGCGCGTGCCCACCATCGTGACCCGCACCGACCTCACCGTGCACTCGGGAGCGCGGCGCATCGACCTGCTCCACCCCGGGTATGCCGCCCACACCGGAGGCGACCTGGTGGCCTGGCTGCCCGAGGAGCGCGTCCTGTTCGCCGGGGACCTGCTCTTCGTCGGCCTCACGCCGCTCGTCTTCGCCGGAGCGGTGGACGGGGCGTTGGCCGCACTCGACTGGATCGCCGGGTTCGGGCCCGACGTCGTGGTGCCGGGCCACGGCCCGCTGACCCCGGCGTCCGATCTGCCCGGCGTGCTCGCCGAGCACGAGCAGTACTACCGGTTCGTGCTCGAACTCGCCGCCGAGGGGCGCGACCAGGGCCTGGCCCCGCTGGAATTGGCGCGCCAGGCGGACCTCGGCCGGTTCGGCGGGTGGTCCGATCCCGAGCGGATCGTGCTCAACCTCCATCGGGTCTACGCGGATGCCGAGGGCCGTCCCCTGGACATGACGGCGGCCATGGTCGACGCGATCGCCTGGAACGGGGGCCCCATGACCACACACGTCTGCTGCATGGGCTGACGAGCCGGTCGGGCCGCCCCCCACAGCTCCCGCAGCCCCCCACCGCACGGTTCGTGCTCCCGAGCCGACCAGACCGTGTCCCTCCACCGCACACCCCGCACGCTCCTCCACGGTTCCGAGGTCCCGATGCCCCCAGCCCGCTCCACACCGCCCGCCACGTCCGCCACCCTGATCGCCCGCGACCTGCGGTCCGACCGGACTGGCCGCACCGTGCTGGACGGGGTGTCGGTGACGGTGGGCCCGACCAGCAGGATCGGCGTGACCGGGCCCAACGGCGTCGGCAAGTCGACGCTGCTCCGGCTGCTCGCCGGACTCGACGCCCCCGACGGGGGCACCGTCACCCTCGACCCGCCGACCGCCACGGTCGGCTACCTCGCCCAGGAGCACGAACGCGTGTCGGGCGAGACCGTGCGCGGCCTGCTCACCCGCCGCACCGGTGCCCGGGCCGCCGAGGACGAGCTGGCCGCCGCGGCCGCCGGGCTGGCCACGGCGTCGCCGGCCGCCGACGACCGCTACTCGGCGGCGCTCGAGCGGTTCAACGCACTGGGCGCCGGCGATCTCGACGCCCGCATCGATGCCGTGCTCGACGACCTGGGGCTCGGCGTGTCAGTGGCCGACCTCCCGACCGGCGCATTGTCGGGCGGGCAGGAGGCGAAGGTCGCACTCGCAGCCATAGAGCTGTCCCGGTACCCGGTCACCCTGCTGGACGAGCCGACCAACGACCTCGACTTCGCCGGGCTGCGTCGCCTGGAGGCATGGGTGCACGGACGGGACGGCGGACTGGTCCTGGTGTCGCACGACCGTGCCTTCCTCGAGGCCACGGTCACCACCGTGCTCGAGCTCGACGAGCACCGGCGGACGGCCCGTGAATACGGCGGCGGCTGGGCCGGGTACCAGGCCGAGCGCCGGACGGCACGCCGGCACGCCACCGAGGCGTACGCCACCTTCGAGCGGCGACGGTCCCACCTCGAGGGCCGGGCCCAGCAGCAGCGCGAATGGGCCACCCGGGGCGTGGCCAAGGAGGCGCGCTCACCCCGCGACAACGACCGGGCCCAGCGCGGCTTCCGGGTCGACCGCACCGAGAAGCTGGCGGCGAAGGCACGACAGGCCGACCGGGCGCTGGCGTCACTGGACGCGGTCGACAAGCCGTGGGAGGGATGGGACCTGCGGTTCACCATCGACGAGACCGACCGCGCCGGTGCGGTCGTGGCCCGGCTGTCCGGGGCCGTGGTCGAGCGGGGCACGTTCCGGCTGGGGCCGGTCGACCTGCAGGTCGACTGGGGCGACCGGCTGGGGCTGACCGGGCCGAACGGGTCGGGCAAGTCGACGCTGGTGGGCGCCGTGCTCGGCACGGTTCCGCTGGCGTCCGGGGAGCGCTGGATCGGACCGAGCGTCGTGCCCGGTGTGCTGGGTCAGGACCGACGGACCCTGGGCGGCGACCGTGACCTGGTGCGCGAGGTGTGCGACCGGTGCGGGGTCACGGTGTCCGAGGCCCGGTCGCTGCTGGCCAAGTTCGGCCTCGGGGCCGAGCAGGTCACCCGGCCCGCCGGGACGCTGTCACCGGGCGAGCGGACCCGGGCCGAGCTGGCCGTGTTCCAGGCCCTGGGCGTCAACTTCCTGGTGCTCGACGAGCCGACCAACCACCTCGACCTGCCGGCGATCGAGCAGCTCGAGGCGGCGCTGCGCAGCTTCACCGGGACCCTCCTGCTCGTCTCCCACGACCGGCGGCTGCTCGAGTCGGTCGACCTGACCCGGACTCTCGACCTCGGGTAGCGGGCCCGGTGGCGCGGGTCAGCCGGCCCGGCCGGCGGTCCGCCGCAGTGGCGGCACGGTCCGTGGCGCGCTCCGCCGGGGTGGCAGCTCGGCCAGAAGGGTGGCGGTGGCCTCGGCCACGGTCGCCACGGCGCGTTCGAACGCCTCGGCGGTGGCCGCCGACGGCGCCTGGACGCCGCCCACCTTGCGCACGTACTGGCGGGCGGCGGCCTCGACTTCGGCGACGGTGGCGGGCGGCTCGAGCCCGCGGAGGACGGTGATGTTGCGGCACATGCCGCCCACGCTACGGGAGCCCCGGTGCCGGTGCCGCAGCGGTCCGCTCGGCAGCGGCACCGGCACCGGCGGGCGTCAGCGGCCGAACACGTCGCTTCCGAAGGTGGACGTGGTGGTCGCCGCCTGGCCCAGCTTGGACAGGCCGAAGAGGTCCTCGACGGTGGCCAGGGTGGAGTAGTGGTTGTAGGGGACGGTGCTCACCGTCCCGGCCCGGATGAACGGGGAGAGCAGCACGGTCCCGGTGCGCCCGCCGCCCGGGCCGGACAGTCCCGGTAGTGCGGAGGCGGGTCCGGCCTGCTCGTTGCAGCACGCGGTGGCATCGGCACCGGAGCCGCTCCCGTCCGCCTCGTCGAACGTCACGATGAGCAGGCCGTCCTTCCGGAACGCCGGCGAGCGGGTGATGCGTGGCACCCAGGTCGACAGGAAGGCGTCCATGTTCGCCCCGGCGGTGGCCGCACCGGACTGGTTCACGCACGGTGCGTCGTGGCCGTCGTTGCAGAGGTTCGGGACGATGAAGCTGAGGTTGGGCGTGGTGGCGACGGCCGCCAGGTCGGCGGCGAGGCCGGTTGTGCCGGCCGGGGCCGAGGCGGGCAGCGCGCCCGTGGTCGAGCCGAGCGGGACCACCCGGGAGTCGCACAGTGCCGTGTCGTCGATGATCGAGTGGAAGTAGACGAACGGGTCGTGGCGCGTGGCGTAGCCGTCACCGGGCACGGCGCGCTGGGTCGTGTCGACCGTGCCCACGGCCGGATGGCCGCACACGGCA
>JAKAZC010000093.1 GCA_021826655.1 Actinomycetes bacterium
GGGCGTCGACGTCCCCGGTGCCCCGGGACCGGACGGCCACCTCGGCCATCGAGCGTTCGTCGGCGATCCCGGCGGCGATGACCGCCCGCGCCTGCAGGGCGGCGAAGGTCAGTGGATCGGCGCCGAGGGGGGCCAGGAAGTAGGGGTCCATCTCCATCGGGTAGATGAGCGACGGGTCGCCGGTCGAGGACCGGCCGGAGCCGGTGACCACGGCGATCTCGATGTCCCCCTCGTGCAGCCGGAGCCACGCCTCGTAGAGGGCCCAGGCGCCGTCCATCTCGACGTGCGAGTCCCGCTTCGGCGGCCAGGCGCCGATCGCGTCCAGGTTCGACACGAAGGAGAAGGCCTGGCCGGTGATGTAGTCGCAGCTCCCGAGGCAGGTGAAGTCGACGTCGGCCCGACCCAGCCCGAGCGGTGTGATGGCGTCGGTGATCACGTCCATCAGCAGCTGGGTCTCCGACTTGTCGGTCCGGCGGACCATCGGGGTCCGCGCCCAACCGATGACGGCGATGTCGCCGGTGTCGTGTGCGGTCGCCATCAGAAGATCCGGTTCACGAGTGCGGGATCGTCGATGTCCGGCTCACCGCTCGGAATCCACCCGAGGAGCGAGCCCCATGTACCTCCCATGCCACCACCGTCCTCGATCTCCTCGGCGGGGGACGCCCACACGGCGGCGACCCGTTGCCCCACCCGAATCTGGTCCGCCGGCAGTTCGATGACCGCCGTATAGGGGATGATCACGTCGGTGCCGTCGAGCAGGACGAAGGCCCGGACGAACGGCTCCGTCTCGGTCTGGCCGGGGTACGGGACGGGCGTGACGATGGCGAAGTTGGTGATGGTTCCCGTATGCGGCAGGTCGACTTCGCACGCTGGACCGAGTTCGACCGAATCGACCGGGCAGTAGCCCTTGCCGCCGGCGTACACCTCGTCGCAGACGGGACAGCGCAGGCCGAGGAGCCTCCGGTCACGGGACGCCTCGGTCGCCCGGTCGGCGGCCTCGGGGACCGGGTTCCGGTAGGTGATCGAGGCGAGGTAGTCCATGCGGGTCACCGGCTCGACGGCGCCCCCGGTCTCCTCGCCCTCGGTGCTCGGGGTCTCGCCGGGCACGAAGCAGATGATGTCGTCGATGCGGCCCGCACGGCTCCCCCGCCAGCGGGGTGCCACCCGCATGCCCGCATGCATGTCCCCCGACGTCCCGGCGTCGACCGCGTGCAGGAGCGGCGTGGATGCACCGTCCAGGCGGAGGAACGCGAAGGCGAACGGATGCTCGAGCGGGTGCTGCTCGGAGGGGACGGGCACCCAGGTCCACGACTCGACCGTGGCGACCGGTCCCACTTCGACGAATTCGTGGGGCAGCTCCTCGCCCGTCGCCGGATCCCACTCCATCGGAGGCACCAGGACTCCGTCGTGGCAGCGGATCCCGAGGATCTTCTGTTCGGTGAGCGCGGTCATGAACGCACCGGTCACCGGCCCGAGCGACCGTTTGTAGGGGAACGTGATCGTGCTCTCGACGAAGCGGGTCATCTGGGCCTCTCGGTCCTCATCGGTGGATCCAGTCGAACCCGCGCACGATAGCGCGGGCACGGTCCGACCGCCGCCCGCACCCCGGTGTCGGCCGACCGCAGCGTCCCGATCGCTCCAGCTTCCCCGTGGTGGGCAGCAGCGGCAGCGTGGGAGCGGTGCGGTCGGACGCCCGGAGCTGCGGCCTCTCGTCGACGGCGAAGAGGGCGGCCGCCTCGGGTGGGTCCACGACGTGCCGGAACGCACCGCGGAATCCCTCGAACGGTGACAGCGGGTCCTCGTTGCGACGGCCGAACAGGATCAGGTTGCCGTCGGACGCACCTGCCCGGGCCACCTCGGCCGCCGACCTCGTCTTGCCGATGCCGGGCTCACCGGTGATCACGAGGCATGTCAGGTGTCCCTGGCGGGCCCGGTGGCGCACCCGGTCGCACCGGGCGCAGGCGTGTCGCCCCAGGTGTCCTCGGCGAGGCGGCCGAGGGAGACGGCGTCGTCGCGCCCGACGAGCGGTCGGACGCGGAAAGGGCACTCCGAGGAGTGCCCTTTCCGCGCAGGCCAGGTGGCGGAACCTGTGCCTGTCAGGCACAGCCGAATGGCGGGATCCAGCTCCACCTCCATCAGAAGAACACGACCCTCGTCGGAATTCAAGCGGGGGCGTCGGTGCCTCCGCCGGGGGGACCGCAGGGAAGTGGCACGGTCACGCAGACGCAGGGCCTCACCCGGCCCGCGCACGCCGGCGTCGTGCCGACCCATCGCCCGGTTGGACTGCGTCGAGTGCTCCTGTGACCTCCTCTACCCGTCTGTCTCGGTCTCGGTCACGAGACGGAGCGGGCCGTGGATCGAGCCCGAGTCGCTCCTCGACGGTCGCCGTGGCTACGAAGGGAAGGCGACCTGCCCGGCCTGGTCGAGCAGTGCGGCGCGATCGGTGGGCAGGATGAACCCGGAGGCAATGGCCCGATCGAGGTCGGCGGTGTACGCAGCGAGGTAGCCGCTCTTCGAGCCGTAGAGGGTGACCAGGGTCTGCGGGCTGAACGGCAGGCTCGAACCGAAGAGGCCGCAGATCAGACTGCTGTTCTTCGGTGCCGCGCCGCTCAACGTCGAGACCGGGACGTCCACGGCCGGCGTGCGCACGCCACCCACCACGTTCCCGTGGGCATCGAGCTTCAGCCGTACGGGCCGGGTCGCGGTCAGCGAGAACGGTTTGGGCGACGGCGGCGCGCTGCCCGTGTCGACCCAGCGCAGGAAGGCGAGCGCGGCGGCCTGGGCGACCTCGTGCTGGGGACCGTCGTTGACCGGCGTGGTGCAGCCGAGGAGGGAGGCGGCCGGTCCCAGCTCGTAGGCGTCGGCGTGTGACGTGCCGGCCACCTCCCACGTGCGGATGCGGGCGGTGTCGGGCTGGCGTGCTGCCGCGTACCGCAGCTGGATGAGGTCGGTCTGGGTCTCGAACATGAAGACGGGGACCTGGAGATCCGTGCGGATGCGCACTGGCTCCCCGTTGATGGCCGACGTCACGTTCCGGTTGTCGAGTGGGACCGCCCCACCGCCACGGCTGTGGATGAAGATGCCCTGGTAGGCATGGTCGACGGGCTGGATGGCATCCGCGTAGGTGGTCAGATAGAAGGCCGACTGGGACTCGCCGACGGCGACCACGTGTGTGGGTCGTAGGCCCCCGAGCACCGACGGTGCCGGGACCCGCAATGCCCGGCCGATCTGGGCGAAGATGTCGAGGGCGTAGCGGTCACCCGGGTGGTGCAGGCTCGCGTACCGGGCCGGCTGTAGACCCCGCAATCCGGGGCTCGATCCCGAAGTGCTCGACCCGAGCAGCGGTGGTCCACCGTTGACGCCCAACGCCTGAGCGGAGACCGCCACGTAGGCGGCACCGGCATCCATGAGGGCCGGGTTGAGATAGTCCCAGTCCGGCGCGGACTCGCCGGCGGACACGTTCATCCACTCCACGACGACGTTGCCGTCGAACGTGGCCGGGTCGCTCGGTCGACGAACCAGGATCCGCGTCGTATATGGCGCCGACGTGGTGACGGCGAACCCCCACCGTCCGTCCGGAGGCGTGGACGTGCCGGTGAACGCATACGCGGTACCCGAGGCGAAGTACTCCTGCTCGACATACCCGTGGGCCGCGAGGTCGGACGGATTGGCGGACAGCGGCTCGACGACCTTCCCGACGGGTGGTGGATCGCTGAAGGTCGCCGGGGTCTGCCACGCAGCGAGCCGGGCGGGCGACTGCCCGCCGGTGGATGAGTCCGTGGCACCGGAGGCCCCGCTCCCGCACGCAGCCAGGATTCCGGCCGCCACCACGAGTGTGACACCTGTCCGCCTGGCGCTCTCCCTCGTGCGGAGCTCCATGATCGCGTACCGTCCTCCCCGTGGCGTGCTGCCGGCCAGTGCGTCCTGGTTCGATTCCACTGGCAGGGTAGCGCTACCTGCGGGCCGGATCGTCTCCGGGTGGATCGTCTCCGGCCGGATCGTCTCCGGGTGGGACGAACGTGCGACGCACGGTGGTGCCGTCCGGCGGCCGGGCGAATTCGACCGAACCCGTCCCGTGGTGAACCGTAGGCGTGGCGCGCGGCCCTGCGTCCGTCACCAGCACCTGCCGACCTCACCGGTGGAGGAGGACGGTGTCCGGATCGTCGTCAGTCGCACCAGCGTGCTCGGGGAGAACCACCGCTCCCTGTGTCCGGCGATTGCGCGTGACCGGCCGCTGCGCCTGGTCGGATCACGGACAACTACTGCTCGCGTTCCTACTCACCGTGTACGGGAGCGGGGGCACGGGCAGAGTAGGAAGGACGATCGGGCTCCGTCTGGTGGACGACCCACCGCTACCGATCCTCACCAGTCTCGCCGAAGGACCGAAGCACGGCCACGCGTCGTCCCGGGACATCGAGCAGTTCGCCGGAGTCCGACTCGGTCCCGGCGCACGGTACGGCGCCATCGCTCGGCTGGAGGAGCGAGGTCTGATCGAGGCGCTTCCCGAGGTCGATCGTCGCCGTCCCTACCGGGTGGCCGCCGCCGGGTCCGCCGAGCTCAGCCAGGCCACGCGCGAGATGCGCCGGGTCGTGGACGCCGGCACGCATCGACTGGGGCTCCTAAACGGACGACCGGCGTGACGTCCGAGGACGCCGATCGATCCGACGACCTGAAGTGGCATCCCCGTTCGTGGCGCGTCACTTCTCGTCCTCCTCGCGTGGGGGGTCTTCGTCGTCGCCGGTCCCGCGTTCACCAAGTACACCGAGCACTGGCCTCTCGCCATGCCCCGTCAGGACTACTGGCTACCGCCAGCTGCCATGTTCGTGTTTCGGGCGGCGGCAGCCATTGGCGGGATCTCGCCGAAGGATGCCGCGCTGACCGGTATCGACGCCCGCACTCACGACCTCGGTCCCGAGTGCACCGTGCATGGCGGGACCGATCAGGCCGAGATTGCCGTGCTTGGTCGCCAGGACGGCCGTCCGACCCGAATAGCCGACGGCGGACCCGATCGTCCGAGGATCGTCCGAGGATCGACGGAGGATCGACGGAGGATCGTCCACCAATGGTGCCACGTCATCGCCCACGGGTGGAAGCAGCTCGGACACGGTCGGGCTCGGGCGTGGCCAGTGCCAGGAGTTCGTCGATCCGGTGTGACTGTTCCAACGGGTGGCGGAGCTTCCGTTCCATGACGATGCGGTAGTGATTGCGTCGCCCGACGCGTGTGCGCTCGACGTACCCCTCGGAGACGAGGTCGGCGACGATCGCCTGGGTCGCCCGCTCGGTGATACCTACCCTGGCGGCGATGTCACGACCGCGGATCTCTGGATCGGTGGCGATGCACACCAGGACGTGACCGTGATTGGTGAGGAACGTCCAACCCGGTTTGGCGGGCGGAATGTCAGGGTCCCCCATCCCTACAACCGTACTCCACTTCGTGAAGCACAGCGCACGTCTTCAAAATAATCATACGAAGAAGACTTGTGGGTTTAAAAATCATGGGATATAACTCACGAAGTTAAAATCGTAAAAAGTGAGGAGCGTGGCGTGGTGATCAGGCGCGCGCAAGGATCCGAGGGGCACACGGGATGACGACGGTTGGAAGACTCTGCCTCCTAGGAACGGTGGCAGTGCCGCTACTCGGCGCGGGAGCGACGGCTCTCCTGCGGGGTCGCCGACCGGGGGGAGCCCGCCTGAGCGCGGGGTTGCACTGGTCCGGCGTGGCGCTCACCGGTGTGCTGGTGGTTCTCGTGTCCGTCCACGGCGCCACCGACGTCGGTATCCACTCGGGACGGAGCGTGATCGTCGGTCTCAGCGCCAATCGCCTGACGGTGACGCTGATCGCACTGGTGCTAGGGATCGGCGCCGTTGTCCAATCCTTCTCGGTCCGCTACCTCCGGACCGATCCACGATCGTCCCGGTTCGTGACCGGCGCCGGCGTCCTCGTCTCCTCCATGACCGTTGTCGCCGCCTCGACGACGTTGGTGGGACTCCTGGCTGGATGGGTGTTCGCTTCGATCGGCTTCCTGGTCATCGTCGGCTACCGGTCCGACCTCCCCGGTGCACGGCCGTGCACGCATCGAGCGGCGGTCGCCTTCCTGATCGGTGATGGAGCGCTGGTGGTGGCGACCGTGATCGTTTCGCTCCGGGTGGGCAACATCGTCCTGGTCGGCCATGCCTCCCTGTCCCACGTGGCCGATCGGCTGGGGGGCGCAGGTACGATCGTCGCCCTGCTCGTCGTGGTCGCCGCCCTGGCCCGATGCGCCCAGGGCCCCTTCGGCCCCTGGCTGCCCGGCACGGTGGCAGCACCTACCCCGGTGTCCGCACTGCTTCATGCCGGGTTCGTCAATGGCGGCGGCATCCTGCTCATCCGGACCGGCGCGGTCACCTCCAGCTCGGCGGTGGCCATGGTCGTCGCCTTCGCCGTCGCCGCAGTCACCGCGGTGGTGGCGACGGCGGTCATGGCGCAACGCTCGGACGTCAAGTCCGAGCTGGCCTACTCCACCATGGGCCAGATGGGATTCATGGTGGCCGAGTGCGCTGTCGGAGCGTTCGGTGCCGGCATCGTCCATCTCCTCGGACATGCGATCTACAAGGCCACCCTCTTCCTCGGTTCCGGTGCGCGGATGTCACGGCCCGGAGGTGTCGCGCCTGCTGCGGACAGCGGCCCGGCGTTCGGCCGAGTCTTCGTTGCCACCGCCGCCGGCCTTGCTTCCCTGGGCGTCGTCCTCGAGGCTCCCGGAATCTCCGGACACCGGGCGAGCGGGCCGCTGGTACTCTTCGTGGCCGCGACGGTAGGTGTGGGTGCCTGGTCGATCTGGACGGAGCGCCATCCCGGACGGGCTGCGCTCTCCGCTTTCCTGATCGTATTCGCCAGCGCCCTCTACGGGTTCGTGGTCGCCGGTCTCTTCGCCTGGGTCGGCCCGAGCCTCCCCCGGGTCGGATCCGCTGCCCTCAGCCCCTGGCTCCTACTCGCCGTGGCCGCCGGCGGAGTGGCAGCCGTCCTGTTGCTGCACACCCCGGTGGTCGGCCTCCGACTCCGGATGGCACTCATCGACATCGGCGCACCGGCCGCCAGGTCGACGCAACGCTTCGAGGCCCCGCGTCCTGTCTCTCTCCTCCGGTCGCGGCCACTCGTCGAGGCGGCACCCGTATGGAGCGCGGCATGACGGAGACCGCTACCCCCACCAGACACGCCCGGCTCCTCGTGGAGCTCGACGAGGCGGCACGGGTGATCGGCCCCCTGTGGCCGCTCGGCACCTTCATCGCCGTGAACCCCTTCTGGGACCTCCGCCAGCTCGGATTCGAGGCGGCGGTGTCCGTGGCCCGGATGGTCTTCGGGGCCAACGGTCTGCCGAGCCCCGCCTATTACGTCGATGCCCTTGCATCCGGTCGGGTCACCTCGGCGGATGTCGTGCGGGCCGCCACTGACCTGGCCGACGGTCCGGCCGGTGCGACCAGGTCCCCCGACGACCTGGCCGGCTGGTACTCGACCCGGTCCGGCCCGGCGGACGACGTGAACCGCCAGGTGACGAAGTGGTGCGCGGCATTCCTCTCGGCCAAGCTCCCGGGAGCCCCGGATGCCGCCTTCTACCCGTCGTGGCATGCGACGGTGCGCTTCGATCCGGGGGCGCGGGCGCTGCTCGGTCGCCGTGGTCGGGCGCTCCTCGTGGCTCTTCCCGACCGCGCCGAGGACGCCATCGCCTGGTGCATGGACGAGCTCGGCCTCGATCGGGACGGATGGCGCGCTGCGTTCGTGGCCCAGTTGGCGGCCCTGCCAGGTTGGGCGGCACATGCCAAGTGGCGGTCCCGCTGGGCCCCGCCGGGCACGCCGGGCCCTGCCCTGGATCTCGTCGACTTCGTGGCCGTCCGTCTGGCTTATGACGGAGTCTGGCGGAAGGTACCGAGCGCGCTGCCCGCTTCCGTGGCGCCCCATGCCTCGATCCGGCACAGTGCCGTGCACGACCCCCGCAGTGTCCCCGGGCTGAGTCACGACGCACGGGCGTCGCTCGCGTCGCTGGACCGCGACCGGGCGGGCAGTGCCTGGCTGCTGGCCCTGGAGCACCACTACCGCGACGAACTGCTGGGACTGCTTGGCCCGACCGGCCTCGGGGCCACTCCGGATCCCGACGCCCAGGTGGTGTTCTGCATCGATGCCCGGTCCGAGGGGATCCGTCGCCAGCTCGAGTCGGTGGGCGACTACGAGACCTTCGGGTTCGCCGGATTCTTCGCACTCCCGCTGCGCTACACCGCCCTCGGAGCCGAGTCAGTCGACCTTCTGCCCGTGCTCTTGTCCCCGACGGTCGACATGGGGGAGCGGGCCGCTGCCGGAGGGGAGGACGCCGCACAGCGCCGGCTCGCCGGCGAGCAGGTCCATGCCCAGGTTGAACACGCATTCGACCAGACCCGTGGCAACGGGGTAGCCCCGTTCATGCTGGCCGAGGCCGGCGGGTTCCTGGCCGCTCCGATCCTTGCCGCCAGGACGCTCGGTCCGGCCCGGTTCACCCGGATCCGGGGGCGACTGTCGGCCTTGGTCGCCCCCTCGGCTCCGACGCAGGTCGATGCCGACCCCGATCGGACAGGTACGCCCGACGAAGAACAGGCACTCTTCGCCGAGACGGCCCTGACCACCATGGGACTGAACCGGCGCTTCGCCCCACTTGTGGTGCTCTGTGGCCACGGCAGCACGACCGAGAACAACCCGCACGCGGCCTCACTCGACTGCGGCGCCTGCGGAGGGAACCGTGGCGCCGACAGCGCACGGGCTGCCTGTGCGATCCTCAACCGTCCGCCGGTGCGAGCCCTGCTCGCCGAGCGCGGCATCGCCGTCCCGGATGCGACGCACTTCGTGGCCGCCGAGCACGACACCGCCACCGACACCTTCTCGTTCTACGATCTCCACCTCGTGCCGGAGCAGCACGTCGACACTCTGGCGCGACTCCGTGAAGATCTGGCACGGGCCGGGGCGGCGCTGGCGACCGAGCGGATGGCCGATCTCGATCCCACCGCCGGTGGCGATGCTGTGGCGGCGGTCCTCCACCGGTCGGCCGACTGGGCCGAACTCCAGCCCGAGTGGGGACTGGCCCGGAACGCGTCGTTCATCGTCGGACCCCGAACGATGACTACGGGCGTCGATCTCCGGAGATCGGA
>JAKAZC010000094.1 GCA_021826655.1 Actinomycetes bacterium
GAGAGACCCGGAAAACTCCTTGAAGTCACCCCGGACCTTCGACACAGCCATATGGCGCACGGCGAATCCCAACCGAGTATGCGACGTGTCAATGGCGAATGTTCCGACGGCCGGGTACTCGACCCCGTTGACGGTCCTGCTGGAAACGGTGGTGTCTGCCATGTCTGCTCCTAGGTTTGGTTTCGGTTGTGGGACGGGGCGGCCGGACCTGGAGAGGCTCCGGTTGCTTGTATCTGCAACTATAGCACAGCTAGTTGTACTCGCAACTACATCCGCGAGCCGGTAGGGTGAACATATGGCAACACGCCCCTCCCCTGTCACCGAAGACATCAGCGCCGACGTCCCTGCGGACACGACGCGCGACGGGGTCTCCGACGTAGCTGCCGCCGAACGCTTGACCACCGTCGGCCTGCTGTTCGAGTCTGCGGCGGGGCTCCGCCGGCTCTTTGCCCGTCATCTGGAGGAGGCGGGTGCAAACACCCAACAGTCATTCGACATCCTCATCAGGCTGGCCCGCAGCGAGGGCACCGAGCTCCGCATGAGCGAGCTGGCCGCCCAGGCGTCACTGACCCCAAGCGGCCTCACTCGTGCAGTTGACCGCCTTCAGGAGCAGGGCCTCGTCGTCCGCCGCACCTGTCCGGAAGATCGACGCGGTTCGTTCGCCCAATTGACATCGGAGGGTAGGAAGCTCATGGCAGGCACCATCCCCGTGCACGTGGCCCAGATCGAGCGGGTACTCGACGACGTCTTCACCCCGGAAGAGGAGACCGAATTCTCATCGATGCTCCGCCGGCTCCGCGACTACACGCTGGAGCAGAATTCCATGGTCATGTGCGCCGGTACGCAGGACGGGTTACCTCCCTGCGGGGAGAGCTGAGCCCTTTCGACCCTGCTGTGGACCGGCCGGCTCAAGGTATTCCGAGGGAACGTGCCGAGTGAGCCCAGTCGAGTGCAAGGGCCGCGGCTCGTACCCTGGTGTCGTCGAGGTTCCCCACCGGCGACCCCCCGTCGGTCGACCCCACCATCGGATCGACCCACAACCATCGGGTGAGCCCAGCCACTCGACCGGGCGCCGGCGGCCAGACAGTGTCCCGAGCCGGTCCTTGGAGCATTGCGTCCAGAGCGCCGCCGATCCCGGACGGATAACGCACTACCAGTGCCGCCCGTTGGTCGGCCGAGAACTCACGGCCTCGACCGACGAGGCCGTGGACGGCGTCGACGCCGGCCGGCCGACCTCGGATCACGCTCCATGGAAGGGCCACCAGCACGGCGACTGCGGATCGCGCGATGTCGTTTCGCTTGACGTGGACGAGTTCATGGGCCAGGACACCCTCGAGCTCCACCAAGGTGAGGGACCGATCGAGACCCGAGCTCACCACCAGCGTGGCGGACTTGGGGTCCCGCCCGAGGGCCAGCGCATTCGGCACGTCGCTCTCCACGACGGCGATCGCCGGACGCTCGAGACCCATGGTGGCGCACAGGCCATCAACCAGATTGTGCAGGCGGGGTCGGTCTTCCTCATTGCTCGGTGTTGCGCCAAGCGCGCCGAGGACGGTGCCGGGCGCCGCGCGCCACACCCAGGCTGCCCCGGACGCGGTCACCAGGACAAGGACTGCGAGTGCAACCAGGACCTCGCCCAGGAGGAGCAGTACGACGGCCATCACTAGGCCAACCAGGCCCGCCGGGAGTATGCAAAGCAGAAGAGCACGTCGACGGTTCTCGACCACCGCGGCGTCCTCGGCGAACTCCGCGGCACGGTCGACACGGACAACCGGAGTCGCGGCAGGTGCACTGGTAGCAGCCCTCTCGTGTCCGCTCCCTGTCGACCCCGCACCTCGGGTGGGATTCCCCTGCCCCGGGCGGCTCCCTCGTGGACCCGGGCGCCGCCGCACACTCGACGACGATCTCGGCTGGCCTCCACGGGCGCTTCCACCGCCACCACCGGCTCCGCCGGCACGCCCGGCGCCGCTCCCGCTCCCACCACCGGCTCCGCCGGCACGCCCGGCGCCGCTCCCGCTCCCACCACCGGCTCCGCCGGCACGCCCGGCGCCGCTCCCGCTCCCACCGCCGGCTCCGCCATGAACCGAACGGTTGCCCTTCGAAGCGCCGGTCCCCCCCGATCCGCCAGATCCTCCGGACCGGCCCGCACCGTTTCCGCCGCCTCCCCGACGCCGCCGATTGCGGGAACCCGAGCGGCTGCTTCCACCCGAGGGCGAATCCCCCGAGGGCGGAGTGCCGGTCGAACTGCTCGTAGCGCCGGGCGAGACGGATCGGTCGGAGGCGTCAGTCATCGTGCGATCAGTGTACGACCGGTCACGGTACCCGCCCGACCACAACATCCCGATACAGGTCCTCGTACCTTACCGCCAGACGCTCCATCGACCAACGGTCGGCGCGCTCGGCGCCGGCCTCCAGCCAGGTCGCCCGCCCGACCGAATCGAGACGGGTGCCGCCGTGGTCATCCCGGGCGTCGTGCAGTGGGTCGTGCGGTGGGTCGTCCGGTGGGTCGTCCGGTGGGTCGTCCGCCACGGCGCCCGCCACGCCGCCCGGGGCCTCCGGTGCGAGGGCTCCGTCGAGCACCCCGCGGAGTGCGACGGCCAGGGCCCCGGCATCTCCCGGCGGAACGAGGACGGCGAGACCACCTGCCGCGTCCCGGTACCCGTCGATGTCGCTCGCCACTACGACCGCCCGTGCGGCCATTCCCTCGAGCACCACCAGTCCGAACGACTCCCCTCCGAGCGATGGAGCGGCGAGAACATCCGTCGCCAGGAGCCGTCGAACCTTCTCCTCTTCGTCGACGACCCCGAGCCACCGCACCGTTGCCGAGTCAGGAAACCGCCGGCGCAGTTCCGTCGTCGCCGGACCGTCACCAGCCACCCACAGCACCGGAGGTCCGGTCCGACCGGGGATCGCCGGAACGGAGTCGGTGAAGATGCGCCAGGCGGCCAGAAGGAAGGCGAGGCCCTTACGCTCCTCGTGACGGCCGAGGAACAGGACAGTCGGGCCCAGCGTCGGCCATGGCACCACCCCGGCGTACCGATCGGTCTCCACGCCGTTGAACAGGACCTCGTAATTTCCCCCGAGGGCCCGGCGGGCCGTCGCGGCGGCGGCCTCCGAGACCGCGACGCGGACTGCGAAGCGAGCAGCGAAGGCACGGGTCAGGGGTCGCAGCAGCGTATAGAGCGCGCTCTCCCCGCTGCGGTGGAAGGTGGCGACGATCGGCGGAACGTTCCGTGCGCCCATCACGGCGTAGCCCAATCCCGGAGCAAACGGCTCATGCACGTGGATGACGTCGGGAGCGCGCGCGAACAGCTCTCCGAGCGATCGCCGGGCCGCCCTCGGCGACACCGAAACCGGTGCCACCGACCCGTTGGCGGGCAACGCGGTCGAATGGCCCGTCGGCACCAGCTCCACACCTGCGGGAGCAGCAGACGTCCCGTCGACCGGGGCGAAGACGGTGACGACGTGTCCGCGACGAGCCAGATTGCGGGCAAGGCCCAGGACCTGACCCTGGACACCACCCGGACGAGACAAGCTGTAGGGGCAGACGAGCGCCACGCGCAGTTCCCCCGTTCCCCCGGACCCTCCGGACACGACAGGTCAGTCCGTCATCGAGCGTCGCTGGCGCCGCCGGCTCCACTTGACCCCGTACATGGCGTCATCGGCCAGGCTGAGCAGCTTGGAGGGATCGGTGTCTGGTTCGTCGACGAATACCCCGCCTACCGACGCTTCGGCAACCAGCGTGCGTCCCTCGATCCGGTAGGGGCGGGCCAGTGCAGCCGAGATCCGGCGGGAGATGCGGAGCATCTCCTCTTCGCCGCTCTCGATCTCGCACACTACGACGAACTCGTCGCCGCCGAGTCGGGCCACGGTGTCGGCCGGTCGGACGATAGCGGAGAGTCGTCGGGCCACGGCCACCAAGAGGTCGTCACCGACGTCATGGCCGAATTCGTCGTTGATGCCTTTGAAGTCGTCCAGGTCGAGCAGGTACACAGCGATGCCCGGATGTTCGGGAACGGTCCGTGACCCGTCGGATCCGACGATGGGATGTTCGCCATCCGAAGCAGCCATACCGGCGAGTCCGGCCACCGCCTCACCCATCCGTAGGGCGAGGAGCGTGCGGTTCGCGAGTCCGGTGAGCGGATCGTGGTGGGCGAGATCGGCCAGGCGCTCTTCGTTGCGCTTCTGCTCGGTCACGTCGTGCATCGCCACGACCGCACCCAGTTTCCACCCCTCCTCATCGACCAATGCCTGCCCGTTGACGCTCACTTTGCGGGGCTCGCCTTCATGGGGGGCCAGGATGATCTCGACGTTGCGCAGACGTTCGCCACCCATGGCGAGAAGGAGCGGGCTCTCCTCGGGGTCGATGGGCGTACCGTCCGGGTGACGGAGCATGAGGTTCGAAGGCACCCGCCCGACGGGCTCCACCTTCGGGTCGATGCCGTGGAGCCGGCGGGCGGCCGGATTGAACACCGTGATCCGGCCGATGGCGTCGCAGGCGACGATCCCTTCGTCCAGGGTGTCGAGGAGGACGCGCAGGAACTCCTCCTCCTGGCGCAGGGCATAGGCGGCACGTCGGGACTCGGTGACGTCGCCGAACGAGGCGACCGCACCGACGACGGTCCCGTCCGGATCGAAGATCGGCTGAGCGTTTACCCGTGCCCATTCGGCTGCATCATCCCCCCGACGGCGGCCGATCACAGCACCGACCACGCGACGACCCCGGCGCAGGGCCACCACCACCGGGTCGTCATCGACATCCAGGACCTCTCCGGACTCGTCGAAGACCTCGAGGCCCCGACGCTGCCCTCCCAGCAACAATCCTGCGTAGTCGCGTCCGAGCACGCGCACCCGGGGGGCGCGGAACATCACTTCGAACGCCTCGTTGACCCGCACGATCGTGCCGCTGGCGTCGACCATCAGGATCCCGTCGGCAAGGGACTCGATCAGTGCGTTCTGCCGACGGTCCACGTCGCCGGCCCGCCGTCCGAGGACCTTCTGGTCAGTGATGTCATGGAGCGTCACCACCACGCCGCCCACCGGATCGTCCACGTGGCTGCAGGCCGTCAATGCGAGATCGAGCTCGCTCCCGTCGTCGCGGATGGCGTGAAGCTCGAGGTCGACCGACAAGCGACGACGGGCGATCAGGTCGTCGAACAGGGCCTCCACGACCGGAAGGCTCTCGGCCTCGAGGACGCCGAAGGCGTCGCGCCCGACGGCGTCGCGGGCGTCGCAACCGAGCAGTCGCTCGGCTGAGGCACTCAGGAAGACGAGCCGGCCGTCCGGCGAGACCACTGCGACCACGTCGGCCTCGTTCGGGGCGGTGCCCCGAAGATGTGGGCGCTCGGCGAAGGGTGGGACCGGGTGGTGGTGGTCATCGGACGTCGCGCCCGAAGGTCGACCCTCCACGGATGAGGGTACCGATGGAGGTACGGATGGAGGCACGGTCGGAGGCAGCGCTCCGTTGGTCGGGCCGGGCCCGGCCCGGCTGCCGTTCCACTCGGTGCCCCCGCCGGCCGCGGAAGGGCCGTCGCCGGCCGTGGAAGGGCTCTTGCCGGCCGCGGAAGGGCCGTCGCCGGCCGTGACGTCCAGTTCGGGCACCGGTCGGGAGTGAGGCCGCTCCTCCGGCCACCCCGCGGCGGGAGCGGGCGCGGTGCCGGACCCCGGGCGCCGGGACCGACGGACCCACGGGGCCCAGCTCATGCCACCGACTCGACAGACGCCGCCCGCTCCGGTCCGAGTACCGGAACGTCCGCCCGTGTGGAGCGGTCGTCGAGCCACAGCGGTTGGAAGACATGCCACTGCTCGGGCGCCCGACGGATCAGACCCTCGAGGCGGGTGGCGATGTCCTGGGTGACCCGGGCGACGTCGGCACGCAACGGTCCGGTGCGAGTGGTGTCGAGCGGCGCCTCGACAAGCGCTCGGTGGTCACGGCCGGGGCCGCTGTAGACGGCACCGGTGCACAACGTCGCGCCGGTGCGCAGTGCGAGTGTGGCCGGGCCCGCCGGCATCGTCGTCCGCTCGCCGAAGAACTCGACCTCGATGCCCGTGCCCTCGATGTCGCGGTCGCACAGGAGGCCGACGAGCCTTCCGGCGCGCAGTGTCGCCAGCAGCGTGCTCCCCGAGTGTCTGTCCAGCGGCACGATCGTCAGACCCATCGCCGCCCGCTGACGGACGAAGTAGTCGAAGAGCTGCGGCGGATCGATCCGCTCGGCCACCGCCGTCATGGGTAGCCCCTGCGTGGCGAGAAACGCCCCGCCGTACTCCCAACTGCCGATGTGTGGCAGCGCGAGGATGCAGCCGTTTCCCCGTCCCACACCCTCATGCAGGTGGTGGAGGCCCGTCACCTGCATGTGCCCGACGATCTCTTCCGGCGAGAGGCCCGGCAACCTGGCCCCTTCGATCCAGTATCGGGCGTACTCGCGAAAGGAGCGGTGGGCCCAGCGCCCGAGCACGAAGGGGTCGTCGTCCCCCGCGCCGAGCACCCGTGCAAGGTTGGCCGACACCTGGGACCTGTGTTCGTGGCGGACGCGGAAGAGCACCTCGCCCGCCATCCAACCCAGGCCCATGGCGACGGGCTCGGGGAGCGCCGCGATGCAGCGCGCGAGCGTCGTGTAGGTCCGGAAGACCGCCTGCCCCTTGTTCATCGGGCGTCAGCCCCTGCTGAAGCCGGAGCGCCGGTCAGCCATGGCGACGGCCGGTCCGTTGACGGACACCGGTACGGGCCTGGCGGGCCCTCCAGGTCCGGCCGGACCGACTCGAGAGCTCGCCCTGTCGACGTGCACGCCAACGGGATGCCGAGGTCGCCCCCGTGCGACCGGCCGACCGGGCCACACCACGACCCGAGGTCCGCACACCGGTGCGGGTGCGCCGTCCGCGGCGGGCAGTGGCCGAGGCCGGAGCCTCGGCGAGCCGCCACACCTTGGCGAAGCGCCCGACCGCCGTGGCGCTCGTGAGGACGAGCATGATCCACAGCACGGGAACCAGGAACGCGGCCGACAGGAAACCGATTCCCATGAGGATCATCCGTTCGGCCCGCTCCATGAGCCCGCCCTTGGCCGAGATCCCGAGTGATTCCGCCTTGGCACGCTGATACGAAACCAGCGATGTCACAGCCAGTACGGCAAACGGGAGGAGGACCAGGTGTCCGGGGTGGGAGGACACGAGATACCAGGCGATGCCACCGAGGATCAGTGCGTCGGCCACGCGATCGGTGACCGAGTCGAAGAACGCACCGCGCACCGACGAGGTTCCCGAGGCCTTGGCCACGGGTCCGTCGAGCAGGTCGTGCATCCCGGTCAGGACGAGTAGCACCACGGCCAGATGGAGGCGCCCCGTGGCCACCGCCACGGCGGTGGCCGCCGCGGAGACGAGACCGGTGGCGGTCAGCACGTCGGCCGAGATGCCGGCCTGCTGCAGTTTGCGACCGACCGGACCGGTGCCCCGGTCCACCGTGTCGCGCCATCGCCCGTCGAACATGCACGCTCCTTGAATGGTCCTGCCCAGAGTACCACCTGCTAACTCCAGACAGCGCTTGCCGTCCGCTCGGTGAACCCCCTGTTCGGGAGGGGTGTGACCGGCGCTACAGGGCGAGCGGTCGGATCGGGGACACGATGAGGCCCGGATCCGACCGCCAATCGACCCCGGGCACATCGATGTAGAGCTCCACTTCGTTGCCGTCCGGATCGAGGACGTAGAGGCTGTGGGTGACCGTGTGGTCGCTGGTCCCGACGATGGTCACGCCGGCCTCGCGGACGCGGGCCAGCATGCCGCGTAGTTCCTCGTCGGAGTCCCCCACCTTCAGACCGAAATGGTAGAGACCCAGTCGGCGACCGGCCGGGACGGTCACGGCGTCGTCCCCGACCTCGATGAGCAGGAGTTCGTGGTGGGTCCGGCCCGACGAGAATGCCGCCGCCGGGAGCCCCAGGGTGACGGGGAACGCCACATCCCAGCCGAGCACGTCCCCGTAGAACGCGGCCGAGCGCTCCAGGTTGCGCACGTAGAGCACCAGATGGCCCAGCTCCGTCACCGGCATGTCGTCCTCCTCGCACCAGGTACCGCAGCAGGCGGCAGCGCCGGCCGCGCCGACGGCGCCGGCCGACCGGTCACAGACCATTCCCCGACGGCCAGGCCGCCGTCAGGCGCTCCCAGCTCGAGGTCAGCGTCTCGGGAAGCACCCGTGTATCGGCCACCGCTGTCATGAAGTTGGTGTCTCCCCTCCAGCGTGGCACGGCATGGAGGTGCAGGTGACGCGGGATCCCGGCCCCGGCGGCCTCGCCGAGGTTCGCACCGATGTTGATCCCCTCGGGCTGGTACGCCGCCTCGAGGGCGGCGACTCCGTCGCGGACGGCCGACCACAGCTGGGTGGCTTCGTCCTCGGAGAGGTCACCCAACGCTCCGACATGCCGCCTCGGCACGGCCATCAGGTGTCCACTGGCGTAGGGGTACGCGTTCAGGACGACGATCACGGACCGGCCGGACCACAGGACACCGTTGGCCGGCGACGGCGGGCCGCCCGCCGCGAGCCGACAGAAGACGCACTGCGTGGATTCGGGGGCGGGCCCCCCGGGAGGCTGTGGACCCTCGTCGTCCCCCCGTCCCACCGACCCGGCCACATAGGTCGATCGCCAGCCGGCCCACATCCGGTCCAGGCTCACCGGACCGTCACCCGTCCTCGCCCGGCTCGGGCGAGGACCGATCGTCGACCTCGCGGAGCAAGGCCTCGGTGAAGTCGTCCACCCGCACGCCGCGCTCGGGTCGAGCGCCACCCCGGCGGTTCACACCGACAGTGCCAGCCGCGACGTCGTCGTCTCCGACCACGAGGATGTACGGCAACTTCTCCAACTTGGCACGGCGGATGCGGGCACCGAGGGGCTCGTCGGCCGCACCGACCGCGACCCGGATCCCACGGGCGCGCAGTCCGACGGCCACCCCCTCGGCGTACCCCTGGTGGTCGTCGCGCACGCCGAGCACCCGGACCTGCTCGGGTGACAGCCAGGTCGGCAGGGCACCGGCGTAGTGCTCGACCAGGATGGCGAAGAACCGCTCGATGGAACCGAACAGAGCCCGGTGCAGCATGATCG
>JAKAZC010000095.1 GCA_021826655.1 Actinomycetes bacterium
CGCCCGGATGCCGAGGACCGGTGGCTGCTCGACCTGCCCGGCGCCAACCGCCACCTCCTGGCCCTGGCCGGGGTCCCCGCGGACCACGTCCACCCGGCCGGGTTCGCCACCGGCCCGCCAGGCCCGTTCTTCAGCGACCGCTCCCGCAGGCCCTGCGGGCGGTTCGGGCTCCTCGCCCGGCTCCGGCCGTGACCCGCCCGGCCGTCCCCGCCCATCTGACCGCCGACCCGCACCGCCCACCTAGCATGGTCGCCATCGCCCCCGCCCAACTTCCTCCGGTGAAGGCAGCGTGACCCGGGCACGGGACAGCGCCGAGCCGTTCCGCTACGAGAGCTACCGGCTCGAGCCGGAGCACTCCCGGCTGGTCTGCCGCTACGCCCTCGGCCCGCGCCGGTTCGAGGAGCGGATCTCCTTCGATCCGGGGGGTGACTGGGGCTCGGAGGCGGTCGAGGCGGCCGCCCGGCTCGTGCACCTGCTCGCCGGGGTCTCCTACTTCAAGACCGCGGCCCCCGGCGAGATCGACCTGGGGGACCTGGCCACCACGGCGGCCGAGCGGCGCTTCCTCCGCTCCTTCTACCTGAACGGCCTCGCCGAGTTCGCCTACCGAAACGACGTCGACCTCTCGGGGGTGCGGGTGCACGGCCCCGACCGGGCGCCGGGCTCCCCCGCCTCGTACGGCGCCCGGACCGGCAGCCCCCTGATCCCCTTCGGGGGCGGCATCGACTCCATCGTGACCGCCGAGCAGACCAGGGCCAGGTTCCCCGATGCCGCGCTCTTCGTGGTGAGCGGTCCGGGCGGGCGCTTCGACGCGATCGAACGCCCGGCCGCGCTGACCGGCCTGCCGGTCCTGCGCGCCGAGCGAGCCATCGACGCGCAGCTCCTGGGCCCGGCCGGGAGCGAGTTCCTGAACGGCCACGTCCCGGTGACGGGCATCCTGTCGGCGATCGCCGTGATGGCGGCGGTGCTCGCCGGGCGCGACGCCGTGGTGATGTCCAACGAGTGGTCGGCCTCGTCGGGCAACCTGACGTCGGCGGGCCTGCCGGTCAACCACCAGTACTCCAAGAGCCACGAGTTCGAGACGGGCTTCCGGGAGGTCCTGAACGGGACCTTCGGGGGGGCACCCCAGTACTTCTCGCTGCTCCGCCCGTTCAGCGAGCTGTGGGTCGCCCGCAGGTTCGCCGACCTGCCCCGCTACCACCGGGTCTTCCGGAGCTGCAACCGGGCGTTCCGGCTCGACCGCGCGCAGCGCCTCGACCACTGGTGCGGCGTGTGCGACAAGTGCTGCTTCATCGACCTGATCCTGTCGCCGTTCCTCGGCGCCGGGGTGCTCCGGGACGTGTTCGACGGGCGCGAGCCGCTCGACCAGCCGGCACTCGCCGAGCAGTTCCGCGCCCTGCTGGGCACGTCGCCCGCGGCCAAGCCGTTCGAGTGCGTCGGCGAGGTCGGCGAGTGCCGGACCGCGCTGCTCCTCGCCGCGGACCGGCCCGACCGCTCCGACTCGGCCCAGATCCGCGCGCTGGCCGCCGAGGTCCGCGCGGCGGGCGGCGGCCCGGCCGGCGTCGACCACCTCCGGCCCATGGGGGAGCACTGCGTACCCGATGAGTACTCGGCCGAAGATCAGCTGGTCTGAGCTGCGGGGCAGCACCGTCGGGGTGTGGGGTCTCGGGGTGGAGGGCCGGGCCAACCTCCGCCGGCTCGACGCCCTCGGTGCCACCGCCGTCCTCGTCGACGATCACCCGGGTCCGAGCGAGGAGGGGTCGCGACCCGTCGTGGCGACCGGGGCCGGAGGGCTGGCGGAGCTCGCCCGGTGCGACGTCGTCGTGAAATCGCCCGGGATCAGCCGCTACCGCGGGGAGGTCCGCCGGCTCGAAGCGGGGGGGGTGCCGGTCGTGGGGGGTCTCGGCCTGTGGCTTCAGGAGGCCGACCCCGCCCGCGTCGCCTGCATCACGGGGACGAAGGGCAAGAGCACCACCACGTCCATCGCCGGGCACCTGCTCACCCGGCTCGGCTACGACTGCCTCGTCGGGGGCAACATCGGGGTCCCCCCCTGGGACCCCGGGGTGGGAGACCGCCACGACTTCTGGGTGGTGGAGACGTCGAGCTTCCAGGCGACCGACCTCGCGAGCTCGCCCCGGACCGTGGCCGTCACCTCGTTGCACCCGGACCACCTCGACTGGCACGGCGACCGGTCGAGGTACTTCGCGGACAAGCTCTCCGCCTGCACGCAGCCGGGCGCGGACCTCACCATCGCCGACGGGCACGACCGGCTCCTGCGGGCCAATGCGGACCTCCTCGGCCCGAGGACCCGTTGGGTCGCCGACGAGGATCCGGCCACCGAGCCGTGGACCGGTGCGCTCGGGCTCGTCGGGGCCCACAACCGGCGCAACGCCCTGGTGGCGCGCCAGGTCCTCGTCGCGCTCGGCATCCCCGAGGCGGCCGACGAGGAAGCGCTCACCCGGGCCGCCTCGGGCTACCGGGGCCTCGACAGCCGGCTCCGGAACATCGGGTCGGCCGGCGGGGTGGACTTCGTCGACGACAGCCTGTCGACGAACGTGCTCTCCTCGGTCGCCGCGCTCGAGGCGTTCCCGACCCGTCGGGTGGCGATCCTGGTGGGGGGGCACGACCGGGGGATCGACTACACGGAGCTGGCGCGGGCGGTCGTGGCGCGGGAGCGGCCGACGCTGGTGGTGACCATGCCCGGCAGCGGGCCCCGGATCGGGGCCGCCGTCGCGGCCCTCGGGGGATCGTCCGTGCCGGTGCTCGACCGGGGCGATCTGGCACAGGCGGCGCGCGACGCGTGGGAATGGGCGCGGCCCGGCGGTGTCGTCCTCCTCTCTCCGGCCTCGCCGAGCTTCGGGGCGTTCCGCGACTACCGGGACCGGTCGGTCGCCTTCGTCGCGGCCATGCGCTCGTGCGAGTCGGCCGCCGCGCAGGGCTGAGCGCCGTCGATCGGGGCGGGGGCCGGCGGGGCCGGGGCCGGCGGGGCCGGCTCAGTCGGGGATCAGCACTCGGGGGTTGAGGACCGAGTCCGGGTCGAGCGCCCGCTTGATCGCCCTGAACGTCTCGATCTCCGCGTCGGTGCGGCTGAGCCGGAGCCACCGGCGCTTGGCGATCCCGATCCCGTGCTCGGCGCTGATGCTGCCGCCCATCCGGGCGGCCAGCCGCAGCACCGCGTCGTCCACGAGCTCGTCGCCGGGATCGACACCGGCCACGTTCACGTGCACGTTGCCCTCCGCCGCGTGCCCGAAGAGCCAGACCCGCGCGAGCGGGTCGACCCTCGCGACCGCTCCCCTGACCCGGTCGACGAATTCCCCCAGGGCGTCGCGCGGCAGCGTCACGTCGAGCTTGTGCGGGGCGCCGAGGGTGTTGATGGCCTCGGTGTGCGCCTCGCGGTACCGCCAGAGTCCGGCCGCCCGCGCGGAGTCGTCCGCCACCGCGGTGTCGGCGATCCGCGCGACCGACGCGATGGCCGCGGCCAGGTCGGCCATGGGGTCGACCGGGTCGGCCGCCTCCAGCAGGAGGTACGCTCCATGCCGGCGGTCGAAGGGCCGCGGCAGCCCGGTCGTCTCGCACACGAGCGCCAGCCCGTCGTCGAGGAACAGCTCGGCGGCGGTCAGCGACGGCAGGCCCCGCCGGAGGGGGCCGATCGCGTCCATCGCGGCGTGGACCCCGTCGAACGCGAGAAGCGCCACCGCGCGCCGATCGGCCAGGGGGACGAGGTCGAGCGTGGCCGCGGTCACGATCCCGAGGGTGCCCTCGCTCCCGCAGAGGAGGCCGGGGAGGTGGTAGCCCGTGTTGTCCTTGCGGAGGCCACCGAGATGCGAGACCACCGCGCCGGTGCCGAGGACGGCCTCCACGCCGACCAGCTGGCGCCGCGTGTCCCCGTAGCGGATGACCCGGAGGCCCCCGGCGTTGGTGGCGATCGTCCCCCCGACGGTGGCGCTCCCCCGGCTGGCCAGGTCCACGGCGTAGGACCACCCTGCGGCCCGGGCGGCGGCCTCCACCTCCGCCACGGTGGCGCCGGCCCCGGCCGTGACCTGGCCGCCCACCCCGTCCACCCTGATGATGGCGTTGAGGCGGCGCAGGCTCAGCACCACCTCGCCCCCCGTGGGCACGGAGCCACCGACGAGGCCGGTGTTCCCTCCCTGGGGGACCAGCGCGACCCCGAGGCGCCGGCACAGCTCGACGACCGCGGCCACCTCCTCGGTCGACCCGGGGCGGACGACCGCGGCGGCCGTCCCCGTGAACCGGCCCGTCCAGTCGGTGACGTAGCCGGCCAGGACCTCGGGGTCGTCGAGCACGGCGCCCGGCCCGACCACCGCGCGGAGCCGGTCCGGCAGGTTCATCGGGTCACCCGCCCCACGATCCCGGCCGCCCCGGCCCTCAGCGCAACGTGGGGCGGTCGTCGGCGGGACCGACGTCGACCACGACCGTCGACCCCTCCGGGTACCGGCCCTCGAGCAGCGCCAGCGCCAGCGGGTCCTCCACCTCGTGCTGGATGACCCGGCGAAGGGGTCGGGCGCCGAAGGTCGGGTCGTAGCCCGCCCGGGCCAGCCACGCCTCCGCCACGCCCGTCACGGTCAACGACAGGCGCCGCGCCGCCATCCGGGAGCGCAGGCGTCCCAGTTGAATGCCGACGATCACCTGCAGATCGGCCTCGGTGAGCGACCGGAACCGGACGATCTCGTCGATCCGGTTCACGAACTCGGGCTTGAAGTGGTCGCCGGGGTCGCCCGGCAGGTTGGAGGTCATGATGAGCACGGTGTTGGTGAAGTCCACCGTCCGGCCCTGGCCGTCGGTCAGCCGGCCGTCCTCGAGCACCTGCAGCAGGACGTTGAAGACGTCGGGATGGGCCTTCTCGATCTCGTCGAGCAGCACCACCGCGTAGGGCCGCCTCCGCACCGCCTCGGTGAGCTGCCCGCCCTCCTCGTAGCCGACGTAACCCGGGGGGGCGCCCACCAGCCGGGACACCGTGTGCTTCTCCATGTACTCGCTCATGTCGAGGCGGACCATCGCGCGGTCGTCGTCGAAGAGGAACTCGGCGAGCGCCCGGGCCAGCTCGGTCTTGCCCACGCCCGTCGGCCCGAGGAAGAGGAACGAGCCGATGGGCCGGTTCGGGTCCGACAGGCCGGCCCGGCTCCGGCGGATGGCGTTGGCCACCGCGGAGACCGCCTCGTCCTGGCCGACCACCCGGCCGTGGAGCGTCTGCTCCATCCGGACCAGCTTCTCCACCTCGCCCTCGAGCAGCCGCGTCACCGGGACCCCCGTCCAGCGGCTGACCACCTCGGCGACGTCCTCGGCGTCGACCTCCTCCTTCAAGAAGCGCTGGGTCGCCTGCAGCTTGGCGAGCTCGGCCGTCGCCTCGTCGATCCGCCGGCCGAGCTCGGGCAGCTCCCCGTACCGGATGGCCGACGCACCGGTCAGGTCGCCGTCGCGCTCGAGCCGGTCGGCCTCGCCCTTGCGCTCCTCCTGCCGGCCCTTCAGCTCCCTGATCGCGCCGATGGCCGACTTCTCCGCCTGCCAGTGGGCCGTCATGGCGTCCGACTGCTCGGTGAGCTCGGCGAGCTCCTGCTCGAGCTTGTCGAGCCGCTCGACGGAGGCGTCGTCGGACTCCTTCTGCAGGGCCATCCGCTCGATCTCGAGCTGGCGCATGCGCCGGGTCACCACGTCGAGCTCGGTGGGGAGCGAGTCGATCTCGATCCGGAGGCGGCTGGCCGCCTCGTCCATCAGGTCGATCGCCTTGTCGGGGAGGAACCGGCCGGTGATGTAGCGGTCGGAGAGGACCGCGGCGGCCACGAGGGCGGCGTCCTGTATGCGCACCCCGTGGTGGACCTCGTAGCGTTCCTTCAGCCCGCGCAGGATGGCCACCGTGTCCTGCACCGACGGGGGGCCGACGAACACCTGCTGGAACCGCCGCTCGAGCGCCGCGTCCTTCTCGACGTAGCGGCGGTACTCGTCGAGCGTCGTGGCGCCGATCAGCCGGAGCTCGCCGCGGGCCAGCAGGGGCTTGACCATGTTGCCGGCGTCCATCGCCCCTTCGGCCCCGCCCGCGCCGACGAGGGTGTGCAGCTCGTCGATGAAGGTGATCACCTCGCCCTCGGCGTCGGTGATCTCCTTCAGCACCGCCTTGAGCCGCTCCTCGAACTCCCCGCGGTACTTGGCCCCGGCCACCATCGAGCCGAGATCGAGGGCGATCACGCGGCGGCCGCGCAGGCCTTCGGGCACGTCGCCGTCGGTGATCCGGTTGGCCAGCCCCTCGACGATCGCCGTCTTGCCCACGCCGGGCTCCCCGATGAGCACCGGGTTGTTCTTCGTCCGGCGCGAGAGCACCTGAATGACGCGCCGGATCTCCTCGTCGCGCCCGATGACCGGGTCGAGCTTCCCCTGGCGGGCCAGCTGGGTGAGGTCGCGCCCGTAGCGCTCGAGCGCCTGGTAGGTCTCCTCCGGGGTGGCCGACGTCACCCGGTGGCTCCCCCTGATGTCGCGCAGCGCGGTCAGGAGCTGGTCGCGCGACGCGCCGATGCCGTCGGCCATGGCCAGCAGCAGGTGCTCCACCGACACGAAGTCGTCCCCCATGTCGCCGCGGAGGCCGTCGGCCGCCTCGAGCACGTCGCGGGCCGCGCGCGACAGCGCGGGCTCCGACCCGCCGACGGCGCGCGCCAGGCGCGACAGCTCGTCGCCCACCCGGCGGGCCACCTCGGGCACCTCGACGCCCACCCGGGCCAGCAGCGGGCCGGCGATGCCCTCGGGCTGGGCCAGCACCGCGGCGAGCAGGTGCGCCGGCACCACCTCGGCGTGGTGCGACGCGGCGGCCTGCTGGGTGGCGGCCGCGAAGGCCTCACGGGTCTTGACGGTCCAGCGTTCCGGATCGATGGCCATGGTGCCTACCTCCCTCGCGATCGGGCGTTCAGCCCGCGGAACGGAACCGGCGCCTGGCTCAGCGGGACCAGGTCGCGCCGGTACTGGCGGTGGGTGCGCTCGACCTGCTCGGTGGCCTCGACCCGCGCCCGCTCGAGCTCGAGCCGGAGACGGGCCACCTCCGCCTCGAGCTCGAGCACCCGGCGCACGCCCTCGAGGTTGAGACCCTCGGTCGTCAGCTGCTGGATGCGCCGGAGCTTGGCCAGGTCGAGGTCGGAGAACCGCCGGCTCCCCCCGCTCGTGCGGGTCGGGTCGAGCAGGCCCTTGCGCTCGTAGATGCGCAGGGTCTGGGGGTGCACGCCCGCCAGCTCGGCGGCCACCGAGATCACGTAGACCGCCCGGGCGCTCAGCGGCCGCTCGGCCTCCTGGCCGCCTTCGGGCCTCGGCACGTTCACTGCCATGGGGTCACACTCCGAGGTAGTCACGCGGCGCGGCGTCGGTCACCGCGGCGAGCGACTCGACGGCGGACCGCTGCTCGTCGCTCAGCTCGGTGGGCACGACGACCTCCACCTTCACCAACAGATCGCCCGGCTTGGCGCCGTTCTTGCCCGCTCCGGCCGACACGCCCCGCCCCCGGACCCTCAGCGTGGTCCCCGGGGCCGTCCCGGCCGGTATCCGCATGGTCACCGGGTCGTCGAGGGTCGGCACCGTGATGGTGGTGCCGAGCGCCGCCTCGGGGAAGGTGATCGGGACGGTGAGGGTCAGGTTCCGTCCCCGGCGGCCGAACAGGGCGTGCCGGTCCACCCGGACCACCACGTACAGGTCCCCGGCGGGCGCCATTCCCTGACCGGGCTCGCCCCGCCCCTTCACCCGGATCCGCTGCGCGTCCTCCACCCCGGGCGGGATCCGGACCTTCACCCGCCGGTTGCGCCGCTCCGTCCCGGTGCCCGCGCACGTCGGGCACGGCGTGTCGACGACGGTGCCGCGCCCGTTGCACCGGGGGCAGATGGTGCTGAGGGAGAAGAGGCCCTGGTTGTCGTCGAGCGTCCCCCGCCCGTTGCACCGGGGGCAGGTGTGGACGTTGGTCCCGGGGGCCGCACCGGTGCCGTGGCACGTGTGGCAGCGCAGGTCCTGGGGGACGTTGACCGACGTCGTGACCCCCCGGACCGCGTCCTGGAACGACAGGTGCAGCTCGGCCTCGACGTCGGTCCCCCGCTGCGGGCCGCGCTCGCGGCGGCGCCCGGCCCGCCCACCGCCGAAGATCCCCCCGAGGATGTCCCCGAGATCGCCCATGTCCTCCACCCGGAAGCCGCCGCCGCCGGGTGCGCCGCCGGGCATCCCGAAGCCACCCGCCATCGGGCCGAGCCTCCGGACCTCGTCGTACTCCTTGCGCTGCTTCTCGTCGCCCAGGACGTCGTAGGCGGCGGCTATCTCCTTGAAGCGCTCCTCGGAGCCGGGGTTCGCGTCAGGGTGGTACTGCTTGGCCAGCTTCCGGTACGCGCGGGTGATCTCCTTGTCGGTGGCCGACGAGGGCACCCCGAGGACCTTGTAGAAGTCCTTCTCGAACCATTCGCGTTGGGGAGGCATCTCACCCCCGGACGCGGACCATGGCGGGGCGGAGCACGTGGCCGCGCCAGCGGTACCCGGACCGCATCACCTCGTCGACGAGCGTCCCGGGCCCGTCGCCGTCGCCCGCGGGGGCGTGCGCCACGGCGTCGTGGACGGCCGGGTCGAAGGCCACGTCGGTCTCGTCCACCCGCTGCAGCCCCTCCTTCACCAGGACGTCGATGAGCTGCGCCCGCGCCTGGCCGATGGCCTGCACCTCGTGGGAGGCGTCCTCCTCCTCCCCGCCGGCACCGAGGTGGGCGACCGCCAGGTCGAGCGTGTCGAGAACCGGCAGCAGCTTGCCCACCAGGTCCGACGCGGCCCGGTCGGCCTGCTCCTCCTGCTGGCGCACCACGCGCTTGCGGAAGTTGTCGAAATCGGCCTTCAGCCGCTGGAGCGCCCCGAGGTACTCGTCCCGCTCCGCGGCCAGCACGGCCGGATCGGCGGGCGGGAGGAAGATCTCGGCGTCGACCACCTCCGCCCGGCCCTCGTCACCGGGCGCGCCGGGCTCGACCCCGGGGCCGGCGGGCCAGGGCGAGGAAGCGGGCTCGC
>JAKAZC010000096.1 GCA_021826655.1 Actinomycetes bacterium
TCGACGCCGCCGGACGCGTCGCCGGCGTGGAGCACCTGGCCGCGCCGGTGGCGGGGCACATGGTCTCGGCGTTCCTGCCCGGCTACCTCGTCCTCGAGGTCGCCCGCCAGCTGGTGGCCACCGGCACGGTCGAGCATGGTTGGCTGGGGGCGAGCGTGACGACCGCCATGGCACCGGCACACACGACGGCCAATGCCGCAACCGTCTCGCTCGAGACGGACGCGAGCCCACCGGCGACCGGGGGCGTCGTGGTGACGTCGGTCGTCCCCGGCGGGGCGGCCGCCACTGCCGGCCTGCAGGCCGGTGACGTGATCACCGCCGTCGACGGGCAGCCGGTCCGATCCCCGGCGGAGCTGCGCGACCACCTCTACGGCGAGCCACCGGGCACGTCGGTGTCGCTCTCCTACATCGACGGCGGGCTGTCCGGCACGACCGTCGCCGTCCTCACCGCGCCGCCCGCGGGTGTGACGTCGTCGCCGTAGCATGCGTGCATGACCACGCCTGAGCCGGGCGACCGGGGCAATCCCTTCCAGTTCCTGATGGGCGACCTGATGAAGATGATCGGGGGTGCCGCCGGCGCCTCGTGGGACACGGCGCGGGCCTTCGGCCTCCAGGTGGCCACTGACGGCCAGGCGGAGGGGAACGTCGACCCGGTCATGCGGATCCGGATCGAGGAGCTGTGCCGGGTGGCCGAGCTGCACGTGGCCGAGGCCACCGGCCTGCCGGTGGCCCCCGCCGGTCACCGGTTGAGCTGCCTGCCCGTCAGCCGAGGCGACTGGGCCCTCCGGGCCCTCGACGCGTGGCGACCCGTGATCGAGGCGATGAACCCCCCCGGCGCACCGGCGGCCGCCACCCCGCCGGGTACCGACCTCGAGGCCGGGGGCGACGAGCTGGCCGGGCTGATGGGGATGTGGGCCGGCGCCATCGGGCCGATGTTCTCCGCCCTCCAGGCCGGCTCGGTGGTCGGCCACCTGGCCCACCGGGCCGTCGGTCAGTACGTGCTGCCACTGCCGTGGCCCGCCACCGGCGAGCTCCTCCTGGTGCCCTCCAACATCGAGCAGTTCGCCACCGACTGGAGCCTGCCCACCGAGGAGGCACTCCTGTGGCTGTGCGCCCGGGAGCTGGCAGCCAACGCGGTGATCGGCCGCCCCCACGTCCATGCACGCCTCACCGAGCTGCTCACCCAGCTGGCCGGGGCGGCGGCCGCCACCCAGCAGGGTCTGATGGAACGGCTGGCCGGCTCCCTCGGGGGGGTCACCGATCCCGAGGCGATCGGCGGGCTGTTCTCGGACCCCGACGCGTTCCTCTCCGATCTCCTCCTGCCCGACGTCAGGCGGCACTCCGACCAGTTGACCGCGCTGGCCGTGGTGATCGACGCCTACGCCGACCGGATCGCCGAGCAGGTGGGCGCGTCCCTCACGGGGTCCCACGCCCAGCTGGCCGAAGCCTGGTACCGGCGGCGCATCGAACGGGGCAAGGGCGAAGAGGCGGCGGCGGCGCTGTTCGGCATGGACGTCGACGCCGCCCAGGTCGACCGGGGTCGGGCCTTCCTCGCCGGTGTCGTCGAGCGGAGCGACGAGTCCGAGCTCACCCGGCTGTGGGCGTCGCCGGCCAACCTTCCGACGCCGGCAGAGGTCGACGCGCCGGGACTGTGGTTGGAACGGATCCGGCTCCCGGAGCTCGACGGCCCCGACGCCTGACGGCTGGCGGGGCGCTCAGGCGCCGGCGGTGGCGTCCGCCGCAGGTGCGGGGGCCGGCTCCTCCTCGGGGATGCCGAGATCCCACTCGAGGATGATGTTCTCCCGCTCCGCGTCGCGCACCACGCGTTCACGGTTGCGCCGGTACTGGGGGTCGTGGGGTGGGAGCAGGACGAGCCGGGCCATGGTGCGCTGCCGGAACTCCTCGATGAGGGAGGCGTCGCCCCAGTCCGACTGAACCTCCCAGTGGGGGGCTACCGGCCCCAGGTAGACGACCCGGACGTGGCCGCGCGGAGGCGGTGCCTCGTCGCCCTCGGGGGCGTCGTGCTCCACGGTCTCCGGGCTCATCGCAGTCGGTCCTCCTCGTCGGCCAGCGGCCGCCAGCCTACCCGCCGGCCGGGCGTGCGCCGAGCGTGACGTCGACAGTGCGCTTGTTCGGGCCCCGGTAGATCCCCACGGTGACGTGGTCGCCGGGCTTGAGCGGGTGGATGGCCGTCGTCAGGTCGCTGGCCGAGGTGATGGCCGTCCCGTTGAACGAGACGATCACGTCGTTCGCCTGGATGCCGGCCTTGTCAGCCGGGCTGCCCGGCTCCACCGACACCACGTAGGCCCCCGAGGACGGCGTGAGCTGGAGCTGCTGCTGGATGGTGGGCGTGACCGTCCCGACGGCGACGCCCATGAAGGCGCTGTTGTTGGCCGGGATGGGCTGGGCACCCGAGTTGCCGGCTCCGCCGGGACCCCCTTGGCGGAGCTCGGCCAGGCGGGGCTTGACCGAGTCGATGGCGATGGCGAAGCCGATGTTCTGGGCCGGGGCGTTCCCCGCGCTCGACGACGCGACGGCGGTGTTGATGCCGATCACCTGGGCCTGGGCGTTGACCAGCGGCCCGCCGGAGTTCCCGGGATTGATGGCGGCGTCGGTCTGCAGAAGCCCGGTCAGCGTCTCGGTGCCGCCGGTGTCGTTCTGGGCGGTGAGGGAGCGGTTCTCAGCGGAGACGATCCCTTCGGTCACCGACGGTCCCCCGGCCAGGGCCAGGGCGTTGCCGATGGCGAGGACGGAGTCGCCCACCTTCGCCGACGCCGAGTCCCCCAGGGTGACCGTGGGGAGCCCCGAGGCGCCATCGATCTGGACGAGGGCCAGGTCGTGGACCGGATCGGTGCCGATCACGTGGGCGGCCCGGGCCTGGGTCTGGCCGAAGAGGGTCACGGTGACCTGGGAGGCGCCGGCGATGACGTGGTCGTTGGTGAGGACCTCGCCGGTGGGCGTGATGATCATCCCGGTGCCCGCCGCCTGCACGAAGTCGCCGCCGACGCCGCCCGTCTGGGTCGACTGGCTGTCGATGGAGACCACCGCCGGCTCCACCTTCGCCAGGATCCCCTGGACGTTCCCCATGGCGGGCAGCACGCTCCGGTTGGTCCCGAACGTCTCGACGATCGTCTTCTGGTTGCCGATCCCGACGGTGGCGCCGACGAAGCCGCCGACCGCGGCGGCCAGCAGGGCGACGACCACGACCACGGTGATCCAGTTGCGGCGGGTCAGGGTGTGGCGGATGACCTGGACCGGCGGGGAGGGCTCGACCACCGGTCCCATGGGTGGCCAGCCGATGGGTCCGTAGCCGCCGCCGTAGCCCTGGGCGCCGTAGCCGCCGCCGTAGCCGCCGCCGTAGCCCTGGCCGCCGTAGCCCTGGCCGCCGTAGCCCGGGGCGCCGTAACCCGGGGCGGCGTAGCCCTGAGCCCCGAGGCCGCCCCCATGGCCCTGAGCCCCGTAGGCGCCGTAGCCCTGAGCCCCGTAGGCGGACGATGCCGCGGTAGGGGGCTCCCACGCGGTCCCGACCACCGGGTAGCCCTGGGGGTCCGGGGTACCCGGAAGGCCGACGGGCGTCGGCGGAGGGACCGGAGGCGGCACCTCGGCCCCCGGCACGGGCACGGGCGGGACCGCTGGCGGTCGGTCGTCGGGAGCCGTCCCTTCATAAGAAGGTCCTGGTGCCCCATAAGAAAATTGTGAGGGATCGCTCAAACGTCGCTCGATTCGCACTGCCGGGTGCGCCGACATGCGACACTAGTTGCGGCAAGGGACGCTGTGTCCGCGGCTCGTGGGCAGGCGTAACACCCGGCACGGTCGAGGAGGTTCGATGGACACGGAGTGGATGCAGCGGGGCAAGTGCCGGGACCTGTCGCCGTCGATCTTCTTCCCCAGCGACGGCCTCGGTGTCCAGGCTGCACAGCGCATCTGCGCCGAGTGCCCCGTGGCCTCGGCGTGCCTCGAGTACGCGCTGACCGAGCGGGTGGACCACGGCGTGTGGGGCGGCAAGTCCGAGCGGGAGCGGCGCCGGATCCTCCGCCGCCGCCGTATCGCCCGGGCCGTCCCCGTCTGAGCCGCACCCGCCTGCGCCGCGTCCCCCCACGCGCCCCCGGCGCCCCGCTGCGCCTGCTGAAGCGCGCCTCCCACCCACCGGCACTCCGGACGCACCCGCGTGTTCGCAGCAAGTGTCATCAACATCTCCGAGGGGCGTGACGAAGCGCTGATCGGCGCCGTGGCCGCCGCTGCCGGCGACCAGCTCCTCGACGTCCACCGGGACCCGGACCACCACCGGGCCGTGCTCACCCTGGGTGGACCGCTCGACGACGTGGAGGATGCCGCCCGGTCGGTCGCGGCCGAGGCCGTGGCCCGGATCGACCTCCGCACCCACCAGGGCGCCCACCCCCGGTTCGGCGCTGTCGACGTGGTGCCGTTCGTCCCCCTCGGCACGGATCGGTCCGCGCCCTCGCTGCCGCCCCTGCCCGGCGGCATGGAGGTGGCCGTCGGCGCCCGTGACCGGTTCGCCCGCTGGGCCGGCGACCATCTGGCCGTCCCGTGCTTCCTCTACGGGCCCGAACGGTCGCTGCCCGAGGTGCGTCGGGGTGCCTTCGCCGCCCTCGCCCCCGACACGGGCCCGCCATGGCCCCACCCGACAGCCGGCGCCATGGCCGTGGGAGCCCGCCCTGTGCTGATCGCCTACAACCTGTGGGTCGAGGTACCCGGCGGGGTGGGAACGGCCCGGGACGTGGCCGCAGCCATCCGCTCACCGGCGGTACGCGCCCTCGGGCTCGACCTGGGCGGCGCCCTCCAGGTGAGCTGCAACCTCGTCGATCCGGAGCGGACGGGGCCGGCAGCCGTCTACGACGCGGTAGCCACACTGGTGGGCGACGCCGACGGCGCCATCGTGCGGGCCGAGCTGGTCGGCCTGGCGCCAGCGCCGGTGGTGGCCGCCATCCCTCGGGGTCGGTGGGCCGAACTGGACCTGTCCGAGGACAGGACGATCGAGGCGCGCCTCGCTGCCAGATCCTGACGGGCCCCTTGGTCGACGGCCGGCCGGCGCCAGCGCCGGACGGCTGCGATCAGGAGGCGTTCACCTCGCTGCGCCTGGCCATCGCCCGCTGGCGACGGAGGCGGCGGCGCTCACGCTCCGAGAGTCCCCCCCAGATGCCGAATTTCTCGCCGTTGGCGAGTGCGTACTCGAGGCAGTCGTCACGCACGACGCAGCCCCGGCACACCTCCTTCGCCTCGCGGGTCGACGCTCCCCGCTCCGGGAAGAACAGATCGGGGTCCACCCCCATGCAGTTGGCCTTTGCCTGCCAGCTGCGTTCCTGGCGTCCGTACAACAGCGACACGATGTCCACCGGCACGCCTCCCCTCACCGGTCATCCACACAGCCCACCGGGGTACAGGCCGGCACACCATATGGCACGGATGTAACTACAACGGTGTCATCTTGATCCATCTCGCGCGCGGACGCAAGCCGCACCGGCATGAACACTGCTTGTGATCAGGGGAACGAGCGGGCCGGTCAGCCCGCTGGCGCTGAGCGCGGGCCCGTCAGCCCGTCCGGCGGGTCCGGGACCGCACCGTGGTCCGGTGACGCAGGAAGTCGACCAGCACGTAGTCCCCGAGCTCGCCCGGGGAGGTGGCGAACGCCCGCCCCCGGTTGATCCGGGTGAGCTGCTCGACGAAACCGGCGAGCGCACGGTCCGGGTCGAGGAGGAAGGTGTTGATGGTGATGTTCGCCCGCGTGCACCGGAGGACTTCGGCCAGGGTGACCTCGAGGGTCTCGGGGACGGGCGGGTAGTTGAAGTAGACGTCGTACCCACCGGGGGTGCCGTCGGGGATGATGTGGGCGGTGGGCTCCCCGTCGGTCACCAGGATGATCTGCTTCGTCCCCGGCTGGTGGGCGAGCATCCGCCTGGCCAGGATCAGCCCGTGCTGCAGGTTGGTCCCGTAGACGTAGTCCCAACTGACGGTGGGCAGGTCCTCGGGGAGGATCTCCCGGGCGACCTCGGAGAACCCGACGATCCCCAGGTAGTCGCGGGGGAACCGCGTCGAGATGAGGGTGTGGAGGGCCAGCGCCATCTTCTTCGCCGGCACGAAGTTGTCGCGCATCGGCATCGACAGCGACAGGTCGAGCAGGAGCACGGTGGCCGTGCGGGTCAGCGCCTCGGTCTCCACCACCTCGAAGTCGTCCGGCGTCAACCGGACCGGCACGCCGCTGCCGGCCCGCCGGAGCGCGTTGTGGACGGTGCGGGACAGGTCGAGGTTGAAGGGGTCGCCGAACTCGTAGGGCTTGGTGTGCTCCTCGCGGTCGTGGCCGGCGCCGTTCCAGGTGGCCTGGTGGTCGCCGATGCGGTCCTTGTTGAGCTGGCCGAACAGATCGGAGAGGGCCTGCTGGCCGATGCGGCGCATGCCCTTCGGGGTGAGCTCGAAACGCCCCTCGCGCTGGTCGACCAGGCCGGCGTCGGTGAGCCGTCGGGTGAGGTCGGCCAACCGCGACAGCGAGTCGGCCGCGTCGTCCCCCAGGCGCTGGCGCACCTTGTCCAGGTCGACCTCGGCCAGCGCGGCGGGGGCGTTGGCGGAGCGGAGCATGGCCTCGAGCTCGTCGAGGTCGGCCAGGTTGGCCGCCGCGTCGGCCGCGTCGGCCATCGACAGCGGCTCGTCACCGCTGAAGCGGTAGCGCTGCTGCCAGCCGGCGTCGGGGAAGGCCTGCTGCAGGTTGGCCGACAGGCGCTCCACCTGCCACCGCAGGTCCATGTCCTCGAGGAGCGACTCGGCCAGCCCCTGGAGCTGGGCCCGCTGCTCGGGCGAGAGCGAGTTGAACATGGCCTGGGCCGCGGCCATCCGGGCGGCCAGCTGCTCGAGGAGCTCGTCGAGGTCTTTCGGGTCACCGGGGAACAGGTCGCCGAAGCGCTCCATGAACGCCTCGAACGACGGGTCGAGCTCCTGGCCGGCGGCGCGCTGCTCGAGCATCCGGTTGAGGGCGTCGAACGCCTCGCGCATGCGGGCCATGGCCTCGGGATCGGGATTGGCGAGCGCATCGGAGACCTGCTCGAAGTAGGTGCGGGCCACCTCCTGGCGGAGGCGCTCGACCAGGTCCTCGAAGTGCTGGCGCGCCTCGGACGAGACGAACTCGTAGTGCTGCAGGCCCCGGACCCGGCCGGCGAGGTCCTGGGGGAGCAGGTCGAGCTGCATGCGGCGCTCGGTGGCGACCTCGTCGGTCACCTGGCGGCGACGCTCGTCGCCCGAGGACTGGGCCTCGTCGGCCAGTCGCTCGATCCCCAGGCGCTCCTCGGCCACCACCTCGGCCAGCTCCTCGGCGATCTCGTGGAAGGTGCCTCCGAGGTCGCCCCGTTCGAGTTGCTCCTGGCGGGCGGTGCGGATCCGGTCGAGGAGCTGGCGGATGCCCTCGACGTCGCGCCCGTCCGCTCCCCGCCACCCCCGGTTCATCATCCGCTGGATGGCCTCGTGGAGGTCGCCGTTGGCCAGGAGGTCGTCGGTCAGGCCGGCGAGGACGGCGTCAGCGTCCTCGACCTGCCCGGCCTGGGTGCCGTCCCACCGGCGGTAGTCGAACCGCCAGGGCACGCGGTCAGCCTCTCCCCCGGTAGAGGGCCCGGGCGCCGGCTGCCTCCTTGTTGAGGCGCTTGGTCAGGTGCAGGCCCTCCAGGAGGAACTCGAGGGCGCTGGCCACCACGGCCGGCTCCGTCGACCCGCCGGCCAGTGCCTCCACCGGGACCCGCAGCACGGGCAGGCGGGCCAGGGTCTCCTCGTAGGTGCCGGAGGGGAGGTCGTCGCCGGCATGGACCACCGTGTCCTCGGCGAAAGCGGCCACCACCGCCTTCGGGTCCTCGAGGACGACGCGGCGGCGGAAGACCAGGAGCACGGCGGCGGCCACCAGTTGCGCCAGCAGGATCTCCTCCCGGCCCTCCTCGAGGGTCTCGATCTCCACCTTGCCCTGCGTGGAGGAGACGAGGGACTCGAGGTCCGAGACCCGGGGGACGGCGACCTGCTCCCCCGACCGCAGGGCCCGGCGCACGGCGTTGGCCACCAGGGTCTCGTAATTGGCGATGGTGAGGCGGACCGACACACCCGATCGCTGGTTCAGGTGGGGGCTCTGGCGGGCGAGCTGGCTCAGCTCGGCCACCACCTCGGCCATGAACTCGGGAACCTCGACCCGGGGGGTGCCGGCGCCGTCGGCGGGGATGGCCGCCTCGGCACGGGCGATGGCCAGCTCGGTGGCCGCGTCGGGCGGGTAGTGGGTGCGGATCTGGGCGCCGAACCGGTCCTTCAGCGGCGTGATGATCCGGCCCCGGTTCGTGTAGTCCTCCGGGTTGGCCGTGGCCACCAGCACGATGTCGAGGGGGAGGCGCACCCGGTGGCCCCGGATCTGCACGTCCCGCTCCTCCAGCACGTTGAGCAGGCCCACCTGGATCCGCTCGGCCAGGTCGGGGAGCTCGTTCACGGCGAAGATGCCCCGGTTGAGGCGGGGGACCAGGCCGTAGTGGATGGTCAGCTCGTCGGACAGGTAGCGGCCCTCGGCCACCCGGATGGGGTCGACCTCGCCGATGAGGTCGGCGATCGACGTGTCGGGGGTGGCCAGCTTCTCCCCGAACCGGTCCTCCCGGTGGACCCATGCGATGGGGGTGGCCTCGCCGTGCTGACCGACCGCGTCGCGGGCGAAGCGGGAGATGGGGTTGAAGGGATCGTCGTGGATCTCGGAACCGGCGACGACCGGGAGCCACTCGTCGAGCAGGCCGACGAGCGAGCGGACGATCCGGGTCTTGGCCTGGCCGCGCTCACCCAGGAGGATGACGTCGTGCCCGGCCAGGACGGCGTTCTCGAGCTGGGGCAGCACGGTGTCGTCGAACCCGAGGACACCCCGGACGAGGGGCTCCCCCGCCGCGATCCTGGCTGCCGCGTTCCGGCGCAGCTCGGCGGCGACCGGGACGGACCGGTACCCCGAGGCGCGCAGCTCCCCGAGGGTGGTGATCTC
>JAKAZC010000097.1 GCA_021826655.1 Actinomycetes bacterium
GTCGAGCCCGAGGACCCGGGTCGACCCGGTCGCCGACGGGCGGGACGCCGGCCCGTCAGCGCGGACATGGCGGCCGGTGGTGCCACGACCCGGGGGAGCCGAGGCCGGCGACGGAGCCGGTGCGACGTCCCCGGCGGGTGATCCGGGTGCGGAGGTGGTCATGGGCGGTTCCTCGACGGCCGCCCGGGGGTCCGATCCGGGCGGGGCGACGACGCACGGTACCCCAGGGCCGCCGGACGGGCGCCCACCCGGTTCCCGAGGGCGGTACATTGCGCGGATGCACCCGCCCCGGAGCCGCTGGTCGGCCCACGGCGTGGCCGCGGCCGCCTATCTCGTGCTGGCGGTCGGCCTGTGGTGGGGCGTCTGGAGCGGACACCCGACCACCACGGCCACCTGCGGGTGCGGCGACACCTCGCTCCTCACCTGGTTCATGGCGTGGCCGGCCTACGCGCTCACCCACGCCGACCCGCTGCTCTTCAGCACCCGAGCGCTGCACCCCCTGGGCATCAACCTGCCGGCCAACACCAGCTTCCTGGCCATCAGCCTCCCCCTGTCCCCGGTGACGTGGCTGTTCGGACCGGTCGCCTCGCTCAACGTCGCCGCCACCCTGGCCCCCGTGGCGGGGGCGCTGTCGGCACGGGCCCTGCTGCTGCGGTGGACCACGTGGCGGCCCGCCGCTTTCGTCGCCGGCCTCTGCTACGGGTTCTCGCCGTTCGTGCTCGAGAACCTCACCCTCGAGCACGTCGAGTTCGCCACCCTGGTCGTCCCCCCGCTCCTGTTCCTGTGCCTGGACGAGCTCCTGGTCCGCCAGCGGGGCCGCGCCTGGCCGTGGGGCCTGGCCGTCGGCGGCCTCTGCGCCGTGCAGTTCTTCGTGAGTGCCGAGGTCCTGGCCATGTGCGCCCTGGCCGCCGGCATCGGCATCGCCCTACTGGTGGCGGGCGGCCTGGTCCGCTCGCCGTCCGCGGTGGCCGCACGCTGGCGCCACGCGGTGGGCGGACTGGCGGTGGCCGCCACCTCGGGCGCCGCCCTGCTCGCCTATCCGGCCGGGTACGCGGTGGCCGGTCCCCGGGCCCTCCCCCACCGGGTCTGGCCGGACGTCCAGTACTTCGGGAGCGCGTGGCGGACCCTGGTCCTGCCCGCCGACGCCCACGACCGGGGCCCCAACGCCGTCCTCGAGACCTATGGCTACTTCGGCAGCCACCCGCTGCTGCTGGACTACCTCGGCGTCGGCATGATCGCCACCCTGGTCGTCGGACTCGCCTGGTTCCGCCGGGACGCACGCCTGTGGTTCTGCGCCGCGCTGCTGGTGTCCCTCGAGGCGCTGTCGCTCGGGGCGCGGTACTGGCCGTGGCGTCTGTTCGACCGGATCCCGGTGCTGGCCAACGTCGTCCCCGACCGCCTGGCGGGCGTGGCCGACCTGTTCGCCGCGGTCATGCTCGGAGTGATCGTGGACCGGGCCCACGGCGCCGGTCTCCGGTGGCCCGGCGGTCACCGGGGCACCCGGCCTGCCCCCTCCACCCTGGTCGCACTGGGCCTGGCCGCCCTCGCCCTGGTCCCCATCGCCGTCCGGGAGCGCCCCTTCACCGTCCGGTCGGTCGACGTCCCACCGTGGTTCGCCACCGTCGGGGCCCACCTGCCGACCTCCGACGTCGTCCTCACCTACCCGTTCGCCTCGTCGGGCCTGCGGGCGCCCATGACCTGGCAGGCCACGGTCGGACTCCGGTACTCGCTGGCCGGGGGCGGCAGCATCACCCCGGACCCGCCGGTCCACCCGACGGCGGCCCAACGGTCGGACAGCCGGGCTGCATTCGACCTGGTCAACCTGTCCGACGGCTACCTGCCGCTACCCACAGGCGCGCCGGCCGAGTCGGCGCGCCTCCGACTCGCCCTCCACGACTGGGGTGTCACCACCGTGGTGATCCCCGCCGAGCGCGGCTGGCCCGCGTCGCTGCGGGGCCGCTCGGTCCCGGTGGCGGTGGCCTACGTCACCGCTGCGCTCGGCACCGGGCCGACCCACCGCGCCGACGCCTGGGTGTGGAACGTGCCGGCCCGCCCCCCGACGGCACTGATCGTGGCGCCGGCCGACTTCGCCCGGTGCACGGGTGCGCCGACCGCCCTCGCGGACCCGGGCCGGGCGGCCACCTGCGTGCTCGCCGCCGCGCGCTAGCCGTGTCCGCTGGGACGGTGGTGCCGTGCAGCGGGTCACGTGCAAGGACGCCGCCTCCATCCACCACCCGGCCGCCGCTGACAGTCCTCGGATCATCGACCGGCACCTCGATGTCTGCACCGTGTGGCGGCTCCTCCAGCGGAGCCCGGCCCGTCAGCCCCTCCCGGCCCTGACGTCCGGCGAACCCGATTCCTTCTACAGTTCCCCTGATGACCGACCCGGGTCCCCCGTTCGCAGCACAGGGCAACGGCGCGGTCATCGTGGAGCGGTCACCCGGGCCGGCCAGGCCCCCCTCGGACCCTCCTGACGAACCTGTCGGAAGCGACGGGGTGGACTCCCACCCGCCGGGCCCGTCCCGTCCCCGGGGCCTCGACGCCCGTCCGGGCATCGCCGTGGTCGTCCTGGTCGGCGCCTACGCCCTGTCGCGGATCGGTGCGGCGGTGGCGGGTGTGCGGTACGACGCCAGCGTCATCAGGGGCACGCCGCTCACCGACATGTGGCAGCTCCTCGACGTCCGGTTGCTCCAGCACCACCTGCTGGCGAGCGTCTGGCACCTCAACATGCAGCCGCCGCTGTTCAACCTCTACTGCGGGGTGCTGCTGAAGCTCCCGCCCGGGATGCGGGCCCCCGTCGAGGTGGCCTGTGCCCTGGCGCTCGGGCTCACCCTGGTCCTGGGCGCCTACGCGCTCCAGGTCGAGCTGAAGGTACCCCGCCGGGTCGCACTCGCCGTCACCCTGGTCACCGTGGTGGCCTCGCCGGCCTACCTCCTGTACGAGAATTGGCTCAACTACGCCTACGCCACCGCCGCCTTCGGGACGTTCGGCGCGTGGTGCCTGATCCGGTTCCTGCGGACCCGGCGGCCGTGGTTCGGCGTCGGGTTCTTCGGATCCTACGCGGCGATGGTGCTGCTCGACAGCACCTATCAGCTGGAGTGGTTCCTGCTGACCGGCGCGATCGTGGCCGTGGTGCTGCGCCGGCAGTGGCGGACGGTCGTGCTGGCGGCCGCGGTTCCCCTGGTGCTGGTGACGACGTGGGCGGTCAAGGACTACGTGCAGTTCGGCACCACGACCACCAGCAGCTGGCTGGGGATGAACCTCGCCCGGTCGGTCCTCTACCGCGCCCCGTCCGACCAGATCGCCGCACTCCAGCGCCAGGGCCGGATGAACGCGGTCGCCTCGATTCCGCCGTTCGCCGGACCCGGGGTCTACGCGCCGACCTACGTGCGCGCCGTGCCGAACCCGATCGCCGCGGTCGGCGCACTGCACAAGGCGAACGGCTCCACCAACTTCAACAACCCGTTGTACGTCACCGTCTCGTCCCTGTACCTCCAGGACGACCTGGCCTGGATCCGGGCCCACCCCCGCGCCTACGCCGACGACGTGGTGAACTCGGTCGGCGTGTGGATGGTCGGCACGGACCAGAACTTCACCGACTCGGTCAACTGGCCGTCGGTAGCCCCGTACTCGCGGTTCTACGACCGGGCCGTCGAGTGGCAGCCGGTGCAGGACCCGGCACCCGGGTTCGTGGTGTTCGCCCGGGGCTGGCACCGTCCGGCCTGGCTGTCGTGGCAGGCGATCCTCGTCTACGCACTGGCGGGGGCGGGGGTCCCCGTCCTGGCCTGGCGACGCCGGCGGAGCGACACGGCACTGGCCGGCACGCTGCTCGTCCTGTGGTGCACCACGGCCTACGCGTTCGCCACCGGCTCCCTGATCGAGATCGGCGAGAACGAGCGCTTCCGCGCCGAGCTCGGCCCGGTGCCGACCGTGCTCGCCGTCGTCGTGGTCACCGCCGCGGTCCGTGGGCTGTGGGGACTGCGGCGCCGTGGGGCCGCGCTCTGCAGCGACACCCGGCCGACACCCGAAGAGGGGACAACGGACATTCCACGGCGAGACGACGTTCACGCGACGTCATCGTCCCGGTCGCCTTCGGGGCGTAGACCGTGGACATGACCAGCCACACCGGCCATCCGTCCGGCCCGATCCGGTCGACCGCCCGGCAGCTGCCGACTCCCTACGACATGTGCTCGTCGGCGGGACCGCGCCCGCACGCGGCGTCCCCGTCTCCGTCCCCGTCCAGGCTGCATCCCGTGGGCCCATGTCCTCGGCACGGGCCCCTACGAAGTGGGGATCCTGGCCACCGGCCTGGGCGCACCCACGGGCCCGACGCCTCGACGGTGCTCGGCGCCCACGTGTTCGTGGCGTACCAGAACGGCGTCGGTGCGACCAGTGACGCCGAGGATGGTCGGTACGCTGGACCTGACGACCGGGCGGGTCGGCCGCGTACTCATCGCCTGGATGCTCACCAGACGGCTCGCATTGCTCGTTCCGCCGCCGGTGAGCGTCGTCATCGCGGCCGACGTGAGCGGCTACTCCTCGGGACTGACGCGCTTCCGGTTCGGCGAGTACCTGCCGTGGGTCCGGTGGTTCGCCGACGCAGTAGCCGCGGGCGCCACGGCGCAGCGGACACCCATCGTCCGGGTCGAGCAGATCAAGCAGACCTGGCGCGGACGACTCGATGCCACCGGTCGGACGACCCGGAGCGAAGCCACCGCCACCGCCGCGCTCGAACGGCTCCCACGGCACCTCGTCCTCACGTCACGGACCGTGACGGACAAACTCGACATCTCCCCCCGAGCAGCACTCGCCACCCTCCGGCGCCTGGACCGGGCCGGGATCCTGACGGAGTACGGGACGGTGCGCACCAGTGCCTCCGGACACCCGGCCGCCCCCTTCGTCTCGCAAGACCTGCTCGGACTGGCCGGCGCCCGTCCGCTGCGCTGAGCCGACGTGTGCGGGTTCCGGCCGGATCGGCCTGCAGCGACTCGCCCAGGAAGAACCCGCCCTGCGGCGCCGACAACACCGGGACGTCCGGCCGCTGCCGCATCGGTGACGTCCGTGACGGTGTACGATGGCTCCCGAGCAGTACGCATGAAGCGTGCGGAGCGCGTTGTCGTGAGCTACGAGTAGCTGCGGCGCCGGCACCCACGCTCCTCGTCCCCACCGGTGTCCCCGGTGAGCCGACAGCGGGAACCATCCACTGGTCCCCACCCCTGATGCCGTGCTGGCCACACGGGCCGGCCCACCGGTGCCCGACGCACTCCTGCGGCGGGCACGGATCCGAGCCCGACGACCACGGCGGGTACGCACCGGACCAACCGGAGCGGCAACAGCCACACGATGCACACCACAGAGAAACGAATCCCATGACACACGAACCACACGTCCGCACCGCGCTCGAGCGCAGCCGCGCCCGGCGTCACGATGCCGAAGGGCAGCTCCGCGCGCTGCGCGGCACCGCACAGGCCGCGCCCCTCGCCGAGCTCGACAGCCTCCTCGCCTACGAGGTCCGACTGGAGTCCCGGCTCACCGAGCTGCTCGACCGCCAGCTCGCCACCTCCGCCTGCTGAACCGTCCACGCGCGCGTTCCCGCTCCGGCCGGCAGCGGGTCCAGCGCCCCGGGGCGGTGTCCGCCCGACCGGACCGCCCGGCCGTGTGCCGGCCAGACCTGGCGCGAGGTCGCCGACGGGTTCGCCCACGGGAACGTCGTCGAGCTCCAGGACACCACGACACCGGAGATGCTGCAGGTGGTCGCCGGCTTCTACCAGTGCGGATGCGGGACCTGGGAGGCGGACGGGTCACGGCCCACCCTGGTCGTCCCCGACCGGCACGGCTACCCGCTGTCGTTCCTCACCGAGGTCGCGGCCAGGGACCCCGGGGGGTGAGCACGGTCACCCAGGTGGCCGTGCTCACCCGTTCGGGCGTGGGCGACCGGTGGCGGGTGGCGGGTGGCCACCATCGTCCCGTCGAGTCGGGCACAGCCGTTCGTGCCGGCGGACGCCGCGGGTTCCTCGGCCGGGCCGGGTGCGACGATCGCCCGGGCACGCCCGTCGTCGATCCGGCGCCGGACGGGCCGCAGCTCGCTGCACGCTTCCAGTCGATGGCGAACACCGGATGGTCGGACACCCGTAGTCGGCGAGGTCCGCCGAACGCCCCGTCCGACCCGACTCAGGTCCGTCCGGACGCCCGTGCCTCCAGCCCCAGCTGGGCGATCGTCGGCAGCACCAGCGGCTCGATCCACTGCCCGCCGGCCCGGGTGATGTGGATGCCGTCCGCCCACCGCACCGTCACCCCGTCCACCACGGACTGGAAGTGTCCCGCGGGATCCAGGATCCGGTTGAGGTCGATGACCGTGACCTCGCCGGGGTGGCGGGCCGCCACCTGCTCGAGGATCCGGTTGTACTCGTCGACCCGCGAGCTCCGGTTCTCGGGGTAGACCGAGCCGTCGGGTGCCTCCTGGGGCGGGTCGATGTAGGGCATGGTGAACAGCACCACCTTCGCCCCGCCGGCCGACAGCACCCCGACCACCTGGTCCATCTCCTGTTGGAGGTGCCGGTTCCACGCCGGCTGGTCGATCGAGACCACGGTGCTGCCCACCAGGTGGTCGGCGATCTCGAACCGGCCGGCCAGCAGCCCGACCACCTCGGGGTGGTAGCGGGCGATCTCGCCGGCCCACAGCGTCCGCCAGTGCCGACACGACGACACCGGGACGTCGATCTGCCCCGACGACACGCCGTCGACATTGTCGAGGTCGCACCCGAGCACGCCCAAGTTGTCGACCTGCACGCCGAAGTGCGCCACACTGCCGCGCACCAGCCCGAGCCCCGCTGTCACGGCCAGCGAGTCGCCCACCAGGAGGAACCGGATCGGGTCGGAGGTGAACGCGTTGGCCGCGTCCAGCGCCTGGCGCTCGCCCACCGGGATGGTGCCGGCCGTCCTGGGTGGGGCGGCGGCGGTCGCCGGTGCCACGGTGCCGACCACGACCACCGCGACGGTGACGGCCAGGGCGGTCACAGCAGGTGCGACGGCACGCAGCGACCGCCAGAACACGCCCTCCATGACCGGTCGCTCGACCAGGTAGTAGCTGAGTGCGGCCAGCACGAAGGTGGCGAGCACCCGGACGGCCACCAGGGCGGTGCCTCCCAGGCCGGTGCGGGCCGAGTCGAGTTCGATGGACACCGGGAAGTGCCACAGGTAGGCGCCGTAGGAGACGGTGCCGATCCACACCAGGGGCCGCACCGACAGCACCGTGGCGATGGGCCCGCCGGCCACGCACACCGACCCGGCGATGAGTGCGGCGGCCGACAGGGCCGACACCAGGAACCCGCCCCGGTAGGCGATCGGGCTGGTGCCCGACAGGGTGGTGGTGAGGACGACCGTGCCGGCCAGGCCGGCCAGTCCGAGCACGGTGAGGGCGATCCGGGCCGGGCGGGACGCGGCGACCGGGGCCATGCCGGCCAGGCCGCGGCGGCGCTGGACGAGGGTGAGGAGGCAGGCCAGCACCGAGCCCACCAGGATCGACTGGGCGTGGGTGTCGGTGCCGAAGTAGAGCCGGGTGATGTTGGCGCCGGGGTGGTACAGCCAGGCCATCTCCGTGGCCGAGGCCACCACGCCCACGAGCGAGATCCCGAGCAGGAGCTCGACGCCCCGGTCGAACCTGCGGCCGAGGTGCAGCACGGCCAGCACCACCAGCGGCCACACCAGGTAGAACTGCTCCTCCACCGCCAGGGACCAGGTGTGGGTCAGCGGAGAGACCGCACCCGTGGCCACGAAGTAGTTGCCCGAAGCTGCGATCTGCCACCAGTTGGAGAAGTAGAAGAGGGCCGACAGGTCGGCCATCCGCAGGTCCGGGTAGAGGCCGGCCGGATAGGTGAGGCGGACCACCAGGGTCACCACCACCAGCACCACGGCCAGGGCGGGCAGCAGGCGCCTCGCCCGCCGGGCCCAGAAGGCGCCGAGCCGGATGCGGGCCGCCCGGGCCCACTCCCCCAGCAGCAGGCCGGTGATCAGGTAGCCGGACAGGACGTAGAAGATGTCCAGGCTGAAGAACCCGCCCTCGAACCGGGCCACCCCGAAGTGGTACCCCATGATGATCAGCAGGGCGAACGCACGCAGCCCGTCGAGCGCGACCACGCGCTCCCGGCCGGTCGCCGACCTGCGCAACGCGTCGTGGGCGGTCCGACCGGTCGAGTGGCGGCCCGGGCTCACCGGGTCACGCCGGCGCGGGCCTGGAGACCGAGCTCGGCCACCGTGGGCAGGATCCGGGGCTGCAGCCACGTCCCGCCGGCCGGGGTGACGTGGATCCCGTCGGGCCACCGGGCGACGATCCCGTCCACCACGGTCTGGAACCGGCCGTGTGGCGACAGCATGGCGTGGAGGTCCACCACGGTGACCTGGCCGCGGAAGGCGGACGCCACCCGTGCGAGGTCGTGGTTGAAGGCGGTCACCCGACCGGGACGGTCCTCGGGGAACCTGGTGCCGTCGGGTGCCTCCTGCGGCGGGGCGAAGAAGGGCTCGGTGAACAGCACCACCTTGGCCTTCGAGCCGACCAGCATCCGGACGACGTCGGTGTACTCGGCCACCAGGTGGGCGTCCCAGGCCGGCTCACCGACGTGCACCGTGCGGCCGCCGACCACCCGGTCGGTGAGCGACCATCGCCCGGTGAGCAGTCCGACCACGTCGGGGTGGCACCGGGCGATGTCGTCCGCGTACAGCGAGCGCCACTGGAGGCAGGCGGTGAACGGCGTGACGAGTTGACCCTGGCTGTAGGCGGGGGCGCTGTCGTAGTCGCACCCGAACACGCCCTGGTCGATCACCTGCACGCCGTACGCGCGGACGCTCCCGACGCCCAGGCCCACCGACAGGGTGATGGCCAGCGAGTCGCCCACCAGGAGGAACCGGATCGGGTCGGAGGTGAACGCGTTGGCCGCGTCCAGCGCCTGGCGCTCGCCCACCGGGATGGTGCCGGCCGTCCTGGGTGGGGCG